>CAZONZ010000219.1:0-7030 GCA_964581005.1 uncultured bacterium | reverse complement strand
GCTTGTCCTAGCGTCACAGGGCGAACAGAGGCCAGTTTCTCGCGGGACTCTTTGGAGAGTGTCTCAATACTGTGATAGTCCAAATCAGCGGGTAAGGGACGGTGATACTGACGGGAAACTTGATCGATCTGAGCTTGCTGGCGCTGAATGTAGCCGCTGTACTTGACCTCGATCTCAGCCGCCTCCTTGACCAGTGGATCGAGATCCGGATTGTCGAGCCCATGGATTTCAAGATCAGCGTAGTGCAGATCCGATCGACGTAGCAGTTCGGCTAACGTTGCTGATCCTCGGATCCGTTGATGCGAGTGTTCTGCTAAAGCAACTCCAGCCGGATCGTGAGCTTTGACCCGATGGCTGTGTAAGCGCTGGATCTCGGCCTGGATCGCAGTCTGTTTGGTTTGGAATAAACTCCAACGTCGATCATCAATTAAACCCATCTCTCGTCCCAGAGGTGTGAGACGGGTATCCGCATTATCCGATCGCAGGATCAAGCGATACTCCGAGCGACTGGTCAACATCCGGTAGGGTTCATGCAAATCCTTGGTGCAAAGATCATCGATCAACGTACCGATATAGCTGGATTCACGAGGGAGGACGTGCATGGGTTGATCGGTAGCGTAACGAGCTGCATTGATCCCAGCTAGCAATCCTTGAGCAGCAGCTTCTTCGTAGCCTGTGGTGCCGTTGATCTGGCCTGCGCAAAACAACCCTGCCAGTTGCTTCGTCATCAAAGTTGGATAGCACTGGGTTGCAGGTAAATAATCATACTCGACTGCATAGGCAGGACGTAGCATCCGGCAGTTCTCCAGTCCCGGCAAACTGCGAAGCATCTGGATCTGAATCTGCTCAGGCATCCCTGTGGAAAAGCCCTGGATGTAGAGTTCTGGGATATCGCGGCCTTCAGGCTCAATAAAGATCTGATGGCTGTCTTTGTCGGCAAAGCGAACGATCTTGTCCTCAATACTGGGACAGTAGCGCGGCCCCTTAGAATCCACCCAACCACCATACACCGGGGTCAGATGCAAATGATCGCGAATGATCTGATGGGTCGTTGGAGTGGTGCGGGTGATGTAGCAGAGGAGTTGCTCACGGGGCTGCCAAACATCCGGATCAAAACTAAACCAGCGCAGATCGGGATCGCCGGGTTGGGGATCCATTTTGCTGAAATCTGCGGTGCGCCGATCGACACGGGCTGGAGTTCCTGTTTTCAATCGCCCAGTTGTGAAACCGAGATCTTGTAAGGTTTCCGTTAAGCCTTCCACCGCAAATTCTCCGGCTCGACCTGCGGCTTGCCAGTGGCGTCCCACCCAGATCTTGCCCCCCAAGAAAGTCCCCGTGGTCAGGATCACAGCTTTGCAGCCAAATGCAACGCCGAAGTGGGTTTGCACTCCAACCACGTCATCGTGATCCCCGATCACTAAATCCGTCACCATGCCTTCACGCAGGATCAGATCGGGTTGATTTTCGACGATCTGGCGCATCACCCGTGCATATTCGCGCTTATCTGTCTGAGCTCGTAAGGCCCAAACGGCTGGACCACGGGATCGGTTCAAAACTCGCTTTTGCAGGTACGTCCGATCAGTGACTTTGCCGATCTCGCCACCCAGAGCATCGATCTCATGCACAAGTTGGGATTTGGCAGGTCCACCCACAGCAGGATTACAGGGCTGCCAAGCGATCTTATCGAGATTAAGGGTGAGCATAAGGGTGCGAGCGCCTAGCCGTGCTGCAGCCAACGCCGCTTCACATCCAGAATGGCCACCGCCCACCACGATGACCTCAAACTGATCCAGAAATTCAACAGGGGTTCTCAGCATGATTCGGAAGGCTCGGAAGAAGGCAACTTCGATCTTGAGGATCCCAGGTTAGCTCATGAATCCAAAAGCTGAACTCACTCTGAGATTATTCTCATCCTAACCGACCGATCCAACTGAGCCTTATCAGGATCAGCCTTAGAGCCGATGTCACGCACGATTTATCACTTTAGTGTAGGAGATGAAATGGTTGTTCAACAGGTTCTTAGGTTTGTTGTTGGGTATAATCTTGCCAATACCCCTTTGCCCTACGAATATCTTCAGTCTGACTTTTTTTATCTCCTCCACACAAAAGCAATTTTTTATCTTGTGTTATATAACCAAAATAAACTCTATAGCCAGGGCCATAAAAGATCCTTAACTCATGCACCCCTTCTCCTACAGGTTTATGGTCACCAAGAGAGCCTCGCTTCACTTGATCTAATCTGGCTTGAATAATCTGCTTTGTTTGGGCACTAAGGGAGTCTAGCCATTCAACTAGAGGGGTTTTCTGATCTACTGCAATATAACAAGGTAACAGATCATCTTGAGGGCTCCAGGAAAATGTCCGGAGGCGATCTTGAAAAAGATCCTTGTGGCTGAGTACATGATCTCTACAGCTAGCGTGAATTAAAGTCTTATTACTCGTCAGAATTTCTAATAATGCACTTGACTCACTATCTAGTTCGTCACAGGTAATCTCTAAACGATTACAGTTCCACTTAGGATCAGAAGCAAAACTAACTGCCAATGCATTTAGCAAGTATGCAATACCTAATCCATAGGCTCGTTCGCCTTCGTAAAAGAACTCAGCTAATATATCTTGATCTTGAATAGATTGATCGGTGATCTCTTCTAGCAGTGGCGTTTTAGTTACAAGTGATCTAAGGAAACTACGTTTTTCTCGTTCAACCTCAGAGTCGTTCAGCCATCTAGAGATAGGATACTCAGGTGAAAGCTCAACAGGGTAGAGAGCCTCTTTAGTTCGCAAAACGTTTAAGCCTGATCGCCCAGCTTCGCTTAACACATCGATCAACTTATGCATTAACTCCCTTGCTGCAGCTCTATCCTGCATAGGCTCAGGAACGGACAGATCATTTAGAACCATTTCAATAGGCATAAAATTATTCCTCAATAGGCTCAAGTAAAGCAGCAAGACTATTATCCCATTCATCAAAAAAACCATTAGGCCACTGATCAATTCGTCCCCGCCGATCCATTCGAGGTGAAACAACTTCACTGATACTTTGGCTTCGAGATTCAGGTCTCTGAAAAAAGTGTAATCGGACAAATTCAGGATTGAGCTGACCAGCATGAACAGCCAAACGAATTCCATTCAACACGTGATCGCTATGTGTCTCTACGATAATCTGGACTTCTGCCGCTGCCGCTTGAGCAAGTAAACTCCCTATTTGAGCTTGGCCTTTAGGATGAAGGTGTGCCTCTGGGTTCTCAAGCAGCAACAAGGATCCTGATCTAGCTGATAAAACAGCAGTAAGCACAGGTAATGTGTAGGTGATTCCAAAACCTACATTCGTAGCCCGATATCCTTCACTTGAACCCAAGGAATAGCGTAAACTTACCAAATCTATTGTTGGGATATCTTCAATATGGATCCGAGTTCCAGGACTAATTTCATTTAGCCAAGCTTCTATCTGGCTTAGCAAATTCAACGATTTGGCTTGGGGATGGGCAAGAACAGGATTGGGGATCTCTTCGTCTCTAAAAATTGATAAAAAGTGAGCTGTATACTCTCCCATTATGCCTAGTTGTCGATGTTGACGCACTTGAAAGTCAGATATAGCAAAGGATGATCGAGGTCCAAGTCGTTCAGCTTGCAGATATTGAAACTTATCATTGAATAAACTCAACTCATAGGTCTCAGGTCGAACAGCAGGTGAAGTTAGCCCCAAGATATCTGATGTTGGATTGTAGCCAAACTCCCAGATCGCTTGTTTATCGTTTGCAAATGTTAGAGTAAACTTGATGCTGTCTTCTTTGGCATCCTCAAATAAAGCATCTTTAGCTGTACCAATGCGAGCAAGATCCCCATTTAAGGCTAAGCCTGTCGATTCAAGGAGCCTTTGTTGATAGGACTGACGCAACAATAGCAGAGATTGGAGCACAGAAGATTTTCCCATTCCATTTAGCCCTGCAAGAAGGGTTAAATGTCCTATGTCCAACGGTTGATCTTCAAACCGTTTAAAATTTTGTAAGCGTAGTTGCTGGATCATGCTAACACCTCTTGAATTAACTGTTCGATAGCACTGAATCGACGTTTAACCTTTCTCGTGTCTCCTGTCCCTTGAGAGATTGATGATTCAAATCTAGGCTCTACCTCACGATCATTCATTAGTCTCATAAATCCCTCTTTGAGTTGATCCCTACGGTTGATTAATGTTTGAATTTGTTCATCACTCAGCTTGCTCAAATTGACTGACCAAGATTCAAAAAGAGCCTTATTAAGGGGAGATCTTGGTGCATTTGGCCTAGAGCACTTGCGGAAAGCATCGTTACCAAATATGTTATAAGCAGCAGTCATAGCCTTGTTGAATTTCAGCTCTAAAGACTTGATCTCCTGATCGCTCATGTTATTGATCTCTGCCATTACATCACTTAAAAAACTGTCAAAATCTGTCGCTTTATACTCAGTGTATGGGTGGATTATAAAAGCGAGAAACCGAAGGATAAACTCTCGATCGGCCATGCGCTGGCTGAAGTTCCTATCTGCTGTAGCATGTTTAAATTCAGTTGAGTCAGCAAGTTTCTTCAAGAGCTCTGTTGACTTACCTATGTTTAAGGCATGGCGAATCTCTTGTAATGATAGAGGTAATCCACCTGTGTTGATACGTTTGAAAATATTAAATTTAACTGCAGGGGGAGTTCCTTTCTCAATCAAATAAACAGTGACTTGAGTCTCGATAATTCGACGTTGCAAGTTACGTGGTAATTCATTAAATGTTTTGTTATGAAGATGCGTTAAAAATTCGAGTTCATTAAGCTTCAGGGTTTTGTCATTCACAAACATCTTTAGCGTCGTTAGGCGCTGTAACCCATCAATAACAACCCATTGATCTTCATCAGTCGCATCCATGTAAAAAGCAGGGAGTGGAATTCGAATCAGGATCGACTCAATCAAACGGCTTTTAGTCCGGGTATTCCAAATCCCGTCTTTCCGCTGAAAATCTGGGGTTAGATTAAGCTGATCATATTTAATTCGTTGAAGCAACAGATCAATGGTCATCGGGCGAGTTTCAACCCTAATAAGCTCAGGATCAAGTGGTTGAACAATACTTTCATCTTCTTCAAGATCGATCTCCGGACCCGGTTCATTATCTTCTAGTGTCTCTTCAGTTTGCTGCTTAGTCTCAAACATTATGTTTCCTCCCCAATCTTCGTCAGCAGCACGTTTCACTCCAAAGTATAACAAAATTTAGGTCGATCAATTATTTTTTACGTTCCTTGAAACCCAGTCGTGTGGGCATGTAGCAAAGGAGTTGCTCAGGGGCTGCCCAACATCTTGGATCGACACTAAAGTTGATCGAGTTGATCGAGTTGATCGAACGAGGCTGTTGCTCGTTGGAGTCGATCAGCAATGGCGTATCCTAGGCCGGATCGTGTGGGACATGGTTCTGCAAATAGGATCTCAGCTGGACTGGCATCTAAAGAGCGAAGTTTGGCAAATAGATGATGGGCTGCTGCAGCTAAATCTCCAGTGGGACTCAAGATCTCAACGTAAATGTGCTGGTTTAGACGTTGCCCGATCCACTCCGCCCACTCTGCTGGACTGTGATGATCGCCAGTAAACATCAAGATCCCAACCTGCTGATAAGAGGATAGCTGGGTTTGCCATGTGTTCCAGTGCTGATCGGTGAAGTCAGAGATCGAGCTGGGTAGAAGCAGGCATGGTTTGCGGGGTGCATAATGACGGGTCAACATCCCTGGGGCCAAGGGTGCAGTTGATCGATCCGAGGTTTGATCCTGAGCATTCGGGTTGGCGTGATCGGGCTCCTCGGCTTGAGACCCTAGCGTTTGAATCTCAATGGGGATCGAGGTGGCCGCCTGTAACTGATCCAAACTGATCCCCCCTGGACGGAGCACAGTGATCTGACCCGCTGGACCGTGAGGCTGAACGGCAATGATCGTCGATTCCAACCCAACCCAACAGGGGCCACCATCCAGAATGTAAGCGATCCGTCCCTGCAGTTCTGCTTGAACATCGGCTGCTGACGTGGGGCTGATCTGGCCAAATCGATTGGCACTGGGAGCTGCTAAAGGGATCGAGACCATCCTTAACAAGGATTGAGCAACTGGGTGAGCGGGCATTCGTACTGCAATTGTGGGTAATCCACTGGTCACGAGATCAAGAACGTGATCCTGTTTGGGTAATACTACTGTCAAAGGTCCAGGCCAAAGGCGATTCAGGATCTCCGCTAGAACCTGGCGATGCCGAGAGGTGAATGTGGATAGATCCACCAGGCGTTGCTCCATTTCTAGATAATGCAGGATCCGTTCGATGGGGATTGTCTGAGCGACCGGAACTGTTGCATCCATGGGATTCAGGGGATTGACTGGATCTAACGGACCCATCAACTCCGGTCTCTTCACATCAGGGTTGGCTCGATCGGAAAGCGGTTGGTCCCAAGGGGAGGCAATATGGACGATCAACGGATCAAAGGTAGGACGCTCCTTGGCTTCGAAAATGCGAGTGACAGCCTCTGGATCCCAGGCATTACCCGCTAACCCATAAACAGTTTCCGTAGGAATCGCCACCAATTCACCCGCCAGCAGACAATCGGCAGCAAGGCGTAGCTGGCTAGGGGTTGGACTCAGGATCACCGTTTCCATAGGTTTCCATACAGGGATTGAGGGATAGGCAGACAGGGATTGATCGGGTCATGCAACTGACTTCAGATCGAGGAATCTTGCTGCTATTGTGTTGAGAGAGTTTGTCCGATCCCAACCTATTGTTCTGAGCGAGCCTGTCCACTGAGTCATCTCAAGGCCCTTTTCATCATGGATCAAACCGAAGCACTTGCATTGTTAAAGCTGGAATCGGGGGCAACGGAACGGCAGATCCGAAGTCAGCTGTTTCGACAGTATCAGTTGGTGACTGCGGCCCTAGCCGAACTCAATGACGAGCGCCAACGTCCCCTGCTCGAAGCCCAATTGGAGCGCTTAAACCAAGCCAGAGAGATCCTGCTCTCCTCTCCCCCCCAACCCACCCCTGTGCAACC
>CAZONZ010000218.1:6778-7037 GCA_964581005.1 uncultured bacterium | reverse complement strand
CGCACGTCCGACCTCGCCTCCCCCCCTCTGCATCCAACCCCACCACCCACGCCACCCCGATCCCTCAACTGACGCCGATCCTGCCGCCTTCTGCCAACAGTCCAGCTCCAGCCGCTACGCCGATCCCGCAACTGGCTCCGATCCTACCTCCCGTCCGCGAAGGTGTGAGTCCCAGCTTACCCGCTGCTTCAGGATCCCCTGCCGCCGTCCCCGGCCCCCGCCGGGGCGCGGGGGGGGGGGGGGGGGGGGGGGGGGGGGG
>CAZONZ010000218.1:0-6768 GCA_964581005.1 uncultured bacterium | reverse complement strand
GCACCCTCCCCCAACATCCCCCCGCTGGTACCCCCACCTCCCACCACCACCTATGGATCCGGCCAGATTCTGGCGGTTAGTACCACGGAAGAAGGCTTCTTTGTCAGAACCACAGGTCCTGTTTCTGCTAGCATTCGCCGGATCTCGGATCCAGAGCGAGTCCTGGTTGATCTGCTTGATACAACCCTCAGTTCAGACCTGAGCCAGCGATCCTTTCCCGTCAATCGCTTAGGGGTTTCGCAGCTTCGGGTTGGCCAATTTGAACCCACGATCGCCCGTATTGTTCTAGACGTTGATGCAACAAGTAGTGATTGGGAAACGATCTACGATGCTCAACAGGGAGGAGTCCGGATCGTACCTGCAGGTGGAGAGTTACAAGCCAGCCTGCTGCCGGATACCCCCAGTAATTACCAGGGTCCACTGGCCACGATCGAGTCCGTTCAATTTCAAGGCAATGAGCTGGTGATCCAGGCCAATGGATTCCTGTTCTACCGCAGTGGTTGGGAACCGGAAAGTGGTGGCTATCGGATCTCGGTGGCCCCGGCCCGACTCCCGCAAGCGCTAGCGGATCCTGGTCTTCCTGCGAATGGGCCTGTTGAACGGATCCGTTTTGTTCAAGAGACCCAGCAAACCGTCAATATTTTGGTCCAGCCCTCCCGTGATTTCAACGTGATCGAACGATCACCGGGACAGGGATCGCGGCAGATCCGTTTAACGTTGCAACCTGCGGGTCAACCTGCAGTTCCACCCACGGCAACCACGCCGAGTGCTCCCCCAGCTGGGATCCCGGCAGGACCCTTACCCGAAGGACAGATCGTGATCGCGTTAGATCCGGGACATGGGGGGCGAGATCCGGGTGCAGTTGGAGTTGATGGGATCCAGGAGAAACAGATTGTCCTCCCAATTGCGATCCGGGTGGCCCACCTGTTGGAGGCCCAAGGGTATGGTGTGATCCTGACCCGCACCGATGATCGAGAGATCCTGCTGCAGCCACGGGTAGACACAGCCGTGCAATACCGGGCCAATATCCTGGTCAGTATCCATGCCAATGCGGTCCACCGATCGGGGGTGAGTGGGATTGAGACCTACTATCTCCGGCCTGACAGTGCCCGTTTAGCCGAATCCATGCAGCGAAACCTGATCGCAGCTACAGGGGCAGTGGATCGAGGGGTCCGACGAGCTCGATTCTTCATGGTGCGTGAGACCCCAACGACAATGCCTTCCGTCTTACTAGAGCTGGGTTTTGTGACCAACCCTACCGAAGGCCGCAAACTGGCCACTGCCGAGTATCAAGCTCAACTGGCTCAAGCCATCGTCAACGGGATCACAGCTTACTTTGGTAACCCTTAACCACCCTCGACTGGGATCGGCCTGCTTAACCAAACGTATCACTCGAACCGATGATCCAACAGGGGAGGTCGTGATAACCTGTCATTGCCCTGCTAGGGTCGCACTGATTTTTCCCTTTTTTACAAACGGTTACGAATCGCAGAGGAGCAAACCCTTGTTAGATCGTCTTTCATCTCACTATCCCACCGGATCCGTCAGGGCTGGGGCTACCCTCCACAATACCGAGATCCAAGACTACGTGGCCCAACTGCAATTGCACATGACCCTGCAAGCTCGCAACTTGATCCCAGGATTGGAGGTCCAGTCTGCGGGAGATAGCCGGATGCAATTGTTGCGCCAAACTCAAGCGGATCTCGAAAAATCAGCCTCTCGCCAGTGGTTTGGCTAATCCATTGCTGCCTTGACAGTGTTGGGATCCGCCTCTGGATCCCCTCCGTTTGGATCCCCCTCCATCGCTGCAACGCAAACACTCACGATCAGGTTCTTCCCACTCCTAGATATTCATTCCTAGGACTTGCTGGAGAAGGATCTGATCTTCTTGTTTGGCCTGGAAGCGCCCATGCTCAATATCCCGGATCCAACTCTGGCTCTTGCCCGTGAGTTTAGCGAGTTCGCGTTGACTGAGATGCAACTGTTTCCGCATGGCCACGATCTGCTCACCGGACAAGATGGAAGGAGCTTTCCCTAGAGGGGTGCCCCGATGGGTATGGAGCTTGGCGCGAGTGGATCGACTGGAACGAGAAGACGATCCCTGTCGTAGGGCTTGGGGTTTATCATGCACAGGGCTGGGGGATTGATCCCAATCTGAGGGAAATTCAAACAGGGCGATCCGAGCATTCATCAGTAGATTCCACTTACCCTTGGGAGCGGCATCCGTCAGAGAAGTAGCGCTGCCTCCGTCTTCGATCCAAAAGTCCAATGCGTCTTCAGCATCTTCAGGAATATCCGTCAGTTTGGCCCAGAAGGGTTGGATCTCAGGGGGATAGGTCTGGGGATCGAAAACGGGCTTGAGACCATAGTGGCTGAGGATTTCCAGATCGCTTTCAAACATCTGTAATAACCGTTTGCGATGGCGGGGTTGGCTGGCGGCTAGCTGAACTCGCTCTGATCCATAGGCAACTCGCATCAAGGTGGGCACCAGGATCCGTTGGTGTTTGCCCATCCGTGCTTTGAATAACAACCAGAGGATCATTCGCGTGGCTCCCTCATGCCGTTGCCAGTTACTCATCACGGTGGTGAGCAACGATTTCGGTAAACTGCCGTACTGGTAAAAAGCTGTCTGATTCCGGCAACCCTGTTTGTTCAAAAAATAGCGAGTCCAGGATCCAGGCCGGATCGTGAGCGTAAAGCCCACCAGATGATTACAGCCCAGCTCATCCTGTTGAAAATGATGTTGGAGCTCAACCAATTCCCAAATCCAGCTGATCTCTAGGGAAAACCCCTTGATCTTACCTTTGGGAGGCCAATCGACTTGAGTGGCTAAGCAGCAGGGTTGCAGAGCGAGTTCCTTCAGGAGGTTCAAGCGAGCCGGTTTGCTCAGATCTTTGCGCTTATCGATCCCCAGATAGTCCGCAATCTGCCGATCACTGATCACAAACGTCTCGTCCCAAGGGTGTTCCAGAGCCGCAGCATGAGCCGCATAGATCAAATGCAAACAAGCAGCCCGGATATCTAGAGCTGACAACATTTCAGCCGCCGCCGATTGAGCTAAGGGAAGGGGCAGAGTCGGCTCCTCTGGAGAAGGGGATTGGCGGGTGGAAGGGTGACTGGGATCGATCTGATGCGGCTGGGCACAGAGAAAGATGCTGATCGATCCTTGACCGCGATTGATCGGGCGTTGGTAGCAAAAATCACCTGTTTGGGGATCGGGGTGCCAGGGAAGGGAGTGACGTTGAGCTAGGATATTGGAGGCTTCCCAAACAATAATGGATGAGGCTAGGGGTGAATTGAGGCCATTGGCAAATAGCTCAGGACTGGTCACCGATCGAGGCTCAACGGCTTTCGATCGTCCCTTCTTGGCTTGATAGGGTAGAGGAATTTGATCCGGACAGAGGTTGCGACAGAGCGGTTCAGGGTAATAGCCCTCGCAATTATTACAGAGGATCGGATCGATCCAGTAGCGTCCACCTTCCGAACGGATCGCATTCGTTGGGCAATGGGGTAAACAGGTGTCACACCCACTACACTCTTTGGGAATTTTGTAAGCCATACCCACTCCTGAATGAGACCGCAGAGGTGCTCAAGCTTAGATCACATCATCATCAGATCTAACCAAGAACTGTTAGAGATGATCCTTTTGTTTGCCTGACTCTAAGGGAGCGGCTCAGAACCATCGCGTATAAAAGATTTTTAACCTGAATTGTCATCCTGGGTAGTTGGGCGTGAACCTTCCAGGGCTCTTCACAATGATTTAAGCTTTATTGTTCAACTTGAACATCTGATCTCAATAGTCATTCACGTGGACTCAAGGGTAGCATCTGGCAGCCTCAGCCCGAAGGGTTGCGGTCAAATCTGTGAGTTCAGACGAAACGGGATCGAAGCCGAAGGGATCAGGTGGTACTCTAAAGACTCAGGCAACGCAGACGTCGCACACGTTGGGGACTCCTGAGCGATGACGATCCACACCAGCATTACCGATTTGATCGGAGGAACCCCTCTGGTGGAATTGCAACGGGTACCTCAACAGAGAGGATGTTGTGCTCGGATCGTACTCAAGCTGGAGTCGTTTAACCCAGCTGCCTCAGTCAAAGATCGGATCGCGTTCAGTATGATCCAAGCGGCGGAAACAGCAGGGTTGATCCAGGCGGGTGTTTCAACCATTATTGAGGCAACCTCTGGCAATACTGGGATCGGGTTGGCGATGGTCTGTGCTGCGAAGGGATATCAACTGATCTTGACAATGCCAGCTCATATGAGTCGAGAGCGACAGCAGTTATTGAAAGCGTATGGGGCTGAAGTGATGCTCACACCACCCGATTTGGATATGGTCGGAGCGATCAAGCAAGCCAATGAACTCTTAGCCACGATCCCCGGTGCGTTTTCCCCTCAGCAGTTTAGTAACCCTGCCAATCCCAAGATCCACTATGAGACGACAGGACCAGAGATCTGGGCAGACACCGATGGATTGATCGCCGTTTGGGTGGTTGGGGTTGGGACTGGAGGTACACTCACCGGAGCGGGTCGCTATTTGAAACAACGTAACCCCCAGATCCAGATCGTGGCGGTTGAACCGTCCACCAGTGCGGTCTTAAGTGGCCAATCCCCAGGACTTCACAACTTGCAAGGGATCGGAGCTGGTTTCATCCCCGATGTTTTACGGGTGGATCTCATTGATGAGATCATGATGGTTACAGAAGCCGAAGCCTATGCACTGGGGCGAGAGTTGGCTCAGCAGGAAGGGATCCTCAGTGGGATCTCAACCGGGGCCATTGTCCATGCGGCCCTCGACATTGGACAACGGCAGGAGTTTCGGGATCAGATCATTGTCGCTATGCAACCTAGCGGTGGTGAGCGCTATCTGAGTACTCCCATGTGGCAGGATCACCCACTCAAGCAGGATCACCCATTCAATGGAGATCAACCATGAAAATCTGTATTCAAAATGCTCGGATCGCGTTACCGGATGGGGATCTCTACCAAGGGGATCTTGTGCTGGAAGATGGGATCATTGCTCAGATTGATCGATCTCTGTCTCCTTCAGGGATCCGGGATCTGGATCGAGTCATTGAGGCAGGCGGAAAGGTTCTGCTACCCGGAGTGATTGACCCCCAGGTCCACTTTCGGGAACCAGGAAAAGAACATAAAGAGGATCTACGTACAGCGTCTCATGCTTGCGCGAAAGGAGGCGTAACCTCGTTTCTAGAGATGCCCAATACAAATCCGTTAACGATCACTCAAGCCACATTGAATGACAAACTCGATCGATCAGCCCAAAAATGTGTGGTGAACTATGGGTTTTTCATTGGGGCAACAGCTACAAATCTGCAGGATCTGCAAACGGTTCAGGGAGCTTGTGGGATCAAGATCTTCATGGGATCGATGGGCGGACCCTTATTGGTTGATCAGCCGGAGGACTTAGAGCGGATCTTTGCGGGGACAGATCCTCGTCAGGTGATTGCAGTTCATGCAGAGGATCAGGCCCGGATTCTGTCACGGCGAACGGAATTTGCGGATCAGTTGGCGAATCACCCCGATGTATCGTTGCATTCCCACATCCAGGATGATCAGACCGCATTGTTGGCGACTCAGCAAGCCCTGAAGCTAGCGATCCGGTATCAGCATCGGCTCCATATTTTGCATCTTTCGACAAGGCTGGAGGTGGATCAGTTGCGCCAGACCAAGCCCACCTGGGTTACAGCCGAGGTCACCCCGCAACATTTGCTCCTGTCTACCGATGACTATGCTCGTTTAGGATCCCTGGCCCAAATGAATCCTCCCTTACGCTCGGACGCTGATCGACAAGCTCTCTGGCAAGGACTTCACGATGGGATCCTTGATTTCATGGCCACCGATCATGCTCCCCACACGTTAACGGAGAAAGCCCAACCGTATCCTCAGTCTCCTTCAGGAATGCCGGGAGTGGAAACTTCATTACCGCTGATGTTGACAGCTGTTTCACAGGGGCGTTGCCGCTTAGATCAAGTTGTCCGCTGGATGAGTACCGCTCCCGCTCAAGCCTACAAGATCCGGAATAAAGGCCAGATCCGGGTAGGGTTCGATGCTGATTTAGTGTTGGTAGATCTAGAAACGGTGCGTCCAGTACGGCGAGAGGATCTCTTAACCAAGTGTGGCTGGAGTCCATTTGAGGGCTGGGAGTTAGTGGGGTGGCCGATCTTGACGATCGTTGGTGGGCAAGTTGCGTTTGAGGCAGGTCAGGTTCAATCCAAAACGCGAGGAAACTCATTGAAGTTTGAGCAGGTTTGAGCAGGATCAGCAAATAACTCACCACTTTGCTGCTCAGCCTTATCCAACTAATTCAAAGGTTGACCAGAACGGCAAAGAGACTGCCAACATGGTGTATATGGATAATACAAGCATGGTTAACATTGAGATCCCAGCAAACGAGTGGGTAAAGTGGCTGAGTTGCTGCCCTTTCGGTTGGGTTGTAATCCAACACGCTGCTAACAAGAGAATGATCGGAACACCTATAAAATACGTTGACCCTTCAACGATCCCTTCGGTAAAGGTTGGAAGGGATCCTCCTAACCCCTCGTAAATCTCTCTAGCAGGATTCGTCAGCAGAGGGATCTCTAGAAGCATAAAGCTAACTGCAAGCGTAACAGATAGGAGGTTGATCCAAGTTGCTAGCTTCATCAAACATTCTCCTGAGGATTACATATTAATTCTCTACAGATGAACAGACAGCCTCACACATAAGCCTATAATCAGCCTCAATCGATAGAGCAAATACTTGAGAGA
>CAZONZ010000217.1:0-7041 GCA_964581005.1 uncultured bacterium | reverse complement strand
CCACCCCCTAACCGCTTCGCGGTATAGGCGGAGCACTGCGACGGATCCTGGTAGGGTATTCTGAGTTAACACTAAGGATGCCGTTGTTCTGACCATGACTTCACCTCTGGATTCCAGTTTACTGGATAGTCCTTCCCGTTCCATCTCAACCGCAACGTCTCGCAGGGCTCCAATGGATCACGACGATCCGGTTGATCTGAGCGATCTGCCGCAGCCTCCTGAAGAGCCTCAGTCTGCTAAGGGACGGTTAGTTGTGGTTGCAGGTCCGAGTGGGGTAGGCAAAGGCACGCTAGTGCAGCAGCTCCGCGATCGTCACCCCGATCTTTGTCTTTCGGTCTCCGTGACCACCCGCGCCCCTCGATCTGGAGAACAAGAAGGAATCAATTATTTTTTCCGTACCCGTGATCAGTTTCAGGAGTTGCTTGCTGCAGGTGGATTACTGGAATGGGCTGAGTATGCAGGCAACCTTTATGGCACTCCCGTCGATGCTGTAACCCGTCAACTGGAACAGGGGCAGGATGTTTTGCTAGAGATCGAATTGGAAGGAGCTCGTCAAATTGCGGCCCGCCTGCCGGAAGCCATCCGCATTTTTATTAAACCGCCCTCTCTAGCTGAGTTAGAGCGACGTCTGCGGGAGCGTGATCAAGACTCAGAAACCAGTATTCAACGCCGACTAGCCCAAGCGGAACGTGAACTGGAGGCCATTGCGGAATTCGATTATGTGATTGAGAATCAAGATCTTGATCATGCCCTAGCCCAACTGGAACAGATCCTCTACCAATTCTCACCAGAACTCAAAACTCAGCTGGATACGCATGGATCTTCAGAACCCCCATCCAAGCCAAACTGGCCATCCGAATCACCAGACAGCCAGTGAGGTAGCAGTAGGTTATGGTTACTCCAGCGATCTCAATCTCGCATCCGCTTAGGGTTGATCCCAATCTGGATCAGCTCGAAGAGGAAGCAGAGCGATCGAGGAGAGCAACATCGATCTCAGCTGTGATCTCTGGATTGACTTCTGGGGTCTCTTGTTGGGCCAGATCTCCTAAGAAGCTGCTGTTTTCGATGGCGACCGTGGTCAGATTCACCAAGGGATTGGACAAGATCCCAGCGATCGTGGTGGCAATCAGAGTCACCGCCATACCTACCTGCAAAGCCCTCATCCCTTCCAAGCTCCAGTTAGGTGCAGGATAATTCCGAACCGCATCGGACATCTCTTGAGGTTCTTTCACCACCATGGCCTTCACCACCCGAACGTAGTAGTAGATCGAAATCACACTGGTGATTAGACCCACCAAAACCAAGGTATAGGCTCCAGACTGCCAACCAGCCCAAAACAGATACAACTTACCAAAGAACCCAGCCAGAGGCGGCAACCCACCCAGCGACAACATACAGATCGTCAACGTCAGCGTCAGGAACGGATCCTTCTGATAGAGGCCGTTGTACTCCGAGATCTCGTCGGTTCCAGTTTGCAGACTGAAGAGCGTGACACAGAAGAACGCTCCCAGATTCATAACCAGATACACCGCCAGATAGAAGATCATGCTGGAGTAGCCTGCTTCCGTGCCGACGACCAAGCCGATCATGGCGAACCCAGCTTGAGCGATCGAGGAATAGGCCAGTAGCCGCTTCATCCGAGTCTGGGAGATGGCCACAACATTGCCCAAGATCATGCTCAAAATGGCCAAGACAGCAAACACCGTCTGCCACTGCTCGCTCAAACCTGGAAACACAGTCGTCAAAAACCGCAAGGCCAGCGCGAATCCTGCTGCTTTAGATCCCACCGACAAGAAAGCAACCACCGGAGTTGGGGCTCCTTCATACACATCTGGGGTCCACTGATGGAAGGGGACTGCCGCCAACTTGAAACCGATCCCCGCGATCGATAACACCAGCGCAACGATACCCGCTAATCCTGCATTGGCCACAAACGGAGCGATCGCATCGAGATGAGTTTGCCCACCTGACAAGCCATACAACAGCGACATGCCATACAAAAAGATCGCGGTGCTACTGGCTCCGATCAGCAGATACTTGAGGGCCGCCTCGTTGGAGCGAGCATCCCGCTTCATGTAGCCTGCCATCAGATAGCTAGAGATCCCCAACGTTTCCAACGCCACAAACACCATGATCAAATCGGTGGCCCCAGCCAGAAACATTCCACCGATCGTGGCGGTCAGCAGCAGCACATAAAACTCAGGTGCCGCAGAACCCGATTGGACCACATACCGTTCCGTCATCAATACCGACAGAATCGCCGTCAGCACGATCAATCCCCGGAACAGGATACTGACGGGATCGGCTGAGAAACTTCCCAGAAATCCCTCCAGATCAGGGTGTTGCCACTGCAGCACCAGGGTAGTGAATGCTGCACCAAGTCCAAACACAGAGAGAACAGGCAAAACGTTCCGAACCGAAGCTCCACCAATCAAGTCGGTGATGATCAAGACCAGAAGGGTGAGAATCACACAGCCTTCGGGAATGATCGAGCCTGCATTCAAGTTGAGAGTGGGGTCAAACAGATCCATAGCTAAGGCAGTTGAGAGGGGTGCCACGTGTCAGTTCCCAGCATACCGTGATTTTCCCACCCCATTGGCATCAGCCTCAAAGGGCAAACATTGAAAATTCAATGGGGCAGGCCCAGACCCAGATCAATTCATTCTGAGTTTCGGCCTCGTCTATGCCGCAGCTTCGTCAGTTGATCGCGTAGTTTGCGACGGGCAGTAGCATTGACCAAGCGATTAGACCACTGAGAGAGCACGATCACTTTGGGAGATGCCGGTGTCTCGGAGTCCTCAACGGCCTGAGTCAAACCTCGATAAAGGCTATAACACATCACCAGCAACACCACCGCAAACGGTAAGCCCATCGCAATCGAAGCCGTCTGCAACGCCGTCAGCCCTCCACCGACCAAAAGCACTGCCGCGATCGAGCCTTCTAGAACAACCCAGAAGATCCGTTGGGGGATCGGAGACTCTAATTTGCCGCCAGAACTGAGGTAGTTCACCACAAGCGCACCCGAATTACAGGACGTGACAAAAAAGGTCACCACCAGGATCAAGCTGAGCATGGAACTGATCTGGGCCAGCGGGAATTGAGCCAACATGACAAACAAGGAGGTCGCCACATTGTCCATCACAACCTCTGACAAATTGCCGATGTTCTGCAACTCCAGAGACAGTGCCGTTCCCCCAAAAACAGACATCCAGAAGAACGAAAGCAGGGAAGGGACGATCAGCACCCCAAACACAAATTCCTGGATCGTGCGACCTTTGGAAACACGACCAATGAACGTGCCGACAAAGGGGGACCAGGCGATCCACCAACCCCAGTAAAACAACGTCCAATTGGCTTGCCAATGATCTTCCGAAAATGCTTCAGTCCAAAAGCTGAGGGCGGGCAGGGTCGAGATGTAATACCCCAGATCTTCGACAAATGAATCCAGGATGAATTTAGTAGGCCCAACCACCAAAACGAACAGGATCAATCCAGCACTCAAGTAAAGATTGACCTCGCTCAACAACTTAACGCCGCGACTGAGACCGCTAGCAACCGATAGCGCTGAGATCAGGGTAATGACACCCACCAGTATGAGCCGGATCGTGATCGTGTCTGGCCAATCAAATAAAAAGTGGAATCCACTACTCAGTTGCTCAGCCCCCGATCCTAACGAGGTGGCAAGACCGGACATGGTGGCTAACACAGCTAGACTATCGATCAGATAACCCGGCCACTTGTAGATCTTATCCTTGAGCAATGGATAGAAAATCGAGCTAATGGTGAGAGGAAGACGACAATTAAAATGAAAGAAGGCTAGGGCTAACCCCACCAGGGCATACACTCCCCAAGGGTGCAATCCCCAATGAAAAAAGGTGATCGAGAGAGCTTGTTTGGCAGCCAAAGGAGTGCCTGGAACAACCTCTTGGAAGCTAGGGGGAATCTCGAAATGATAGATCGGCTCAGCCACACTCCAGAACATGAGGCCAATTCCCATCCCTGCACTCACCAGCATGGCGTACCAGCTCAGGGTAGAAAATTCCGGTCGCGCCGTGGGGCCACCGAGCCGAACTTTCCCCAGCTTGCCAAAGGCGAGATAGATCACGACCCCTAAATAAATGTTGGTCGCAAGGACATAGAACCAATCGGTAAACTCAGTAATAAAGGTTTTGATGCTCATTAAGACTACTTCTGCCTGAGTACTGAAAAACGGCAAAAGGACCACAAATAGAACCAGTAATCCGCCCGCGAGGGGTGAGATCACAGGATGAGCATCAAAACCCCATTGCTGAAAGTTAATGTCCTCAGGCGTTCCTTCGGCAGGAGTAGCCACAGAAGTTTTGTTGGAGAAATCACTCATGAAGTCAGTGTTTGGCTTGCATCATCACTCGTTTCAAAGCTGGAACGATCACCGTAAAGTAGCCCAGCCAGCATCATGCAAAATCGTGGCGATCGTGAAGTAGCTATGATTATAGCAAGAAAAAAAAGGGAGTTAGAGCCGTGAGCCTCGCTGAGACCCCAAACTCAACTTAGACCGATCGATCCAGCGATCGAGTGTTCTCGTGAAACCAGGCCGAGGTTAGCTTACAGGTTTCAATGGGGTAGGCCCAGACCCAGATCGATATATTTTTGTTTGACAGCTTGAATATCTTGCCACATCAACCATTTGGGGCTGCCTGGGGTTCGGGCTGGATTCCGCAGTAAATAGGCTGGGTGAAAGATCGGCATGGTCCAGCGATCCTGCCATTCCATCCACTCTCCCCGAATTTTCGTAATGCCTCGCTTATCTCCCAGGATCGATCGAACCGCAGTCGCTCCCGTCAGCAAAATGATCTTGGGATCGACCAGCCGGATCTGTTCAAGCAGGTAGGGCCGACAGGCCTCCATCTCGATTTGGGTGGGTGCTCGATTACCGGGTGGCCGACATTTGACGACATTACAGATATACACATCTTCAGCCGGATCAAAATCCACCGATTCCAAGATCTTGTCCAGCAACTGACCAGATTTACCCACAAACGGCAGCCCCTGAAGATCCTCGTTTTCCCCTGGCCCTTCTCCAATGATCACGATATGCGCCTGGGGATTGCCTCGTTGCAGGACCACATGGGTTCGATTGTGGGCTAGCTCACATCGCTGACAGGTTGCACAATGCTGTCCGAGCTGCTCCAGATCTGCATAGGCCCCACTTGGGATCGGTACACTTGCATCAAGCGGGATCCGATCGTAGTCCACGGGTGGGGCGGCTTCAGGACCATCAGTTCCCAATAAGGATCCAAAAAGATCGTGCTGGACTTCTTCAGGTGGCATAACGCAAGTCAGAGGAGGGGCAATGGATCAGGATCAATCTCCTGCAAATCACCTCATTCTACCGATTCCCCACACCTTTGGTGAATAGCTTCGATGGTGTGAACGAGCCAGGAAACCTGATCCCGATAGACAGGGATCTTCAGCAATGGCGTTAGGAGAGCAGCTGCGGTAATATCAGCAACACTTAGGTGATCTCCAACCAAATAAGGGTGTTGCTCCCATCGATAGTGGAGTTCCTGCAAAGCCGTTGTGATCCGGTGGCTCGCAAGCTGGGCCGTAGTCTCGGTGATCCCGTATTGACGTCGAACGATCTGGATCACAAGTTGACTGGCTGGTGAGGGATCGAGGGCTTTGCCAGGACCGACTCGAAACTGGTAGTAGACGAAGCGGGTTGCTGTGCCGATACTTTCATCAAGCCAATCTTCAAGCATCCAAACGGTTGCTGCCTCTCGATCCGATGCAGGGACCAGAGGTGGATCCGGTTGATAGGTCTCTAGAAATTGCAAGATGGCGGTCGAATCACCAATGGCTTGAGGCTGATCAGGATGTTCAGGCAAGAGAACGGGGGTTGTGGTGGTTCCAGTTAGGGGTTTGATCGTGAATCGGTGCAATCCTGGTGTCAGATTTTGAACCTCATAGGGGATCTTTTTGTAGCCCAGAGCCAGCCGAGCTTTGCGGCAGTAGTGGGAGGTACTGAATTGCAGCAGACGCATAGGGCAAATCCTTCTACACTATTTGAGATGGGTTGAGAGTACACAAGGCTGGATCCATGAACCATGACCCTACTCAAGCTACTGCCGCTACAGGTTCCGAGACCAGCTCAATTCGGGATCTTTATCCTCCAATCAAACCTTACCGCGAGGGCATGTTGCCGGTTTCCGATCTGCATACGCTCTATTTTGAAGAGTCAGGCAATTCAGACGGTAAGCCTGTGATCTTTCTGCATGGGGGGCCTGGTGGTGGTAGCAATCCCAGCTATCGACAGTATTTTGATCCACAAAAGTGGCGGATTGTGCTCTTTGATCAACGGGGTAGTGGCCGAAGTACACCACGATCGGAGCTGCGGGAGAATACGACTTGGGATCTAGTGGCCGATATCGAGAGTCTCCGTCAGCACTTGGGGATCGCAGCTTGGACTGTTTTTGGCGGCAGTTGGGGCAGTTGTCTAGCCTTAGCCTATAGTCAAACCCATCCCGATCGGTGTACAGGGTTAATTTTGCGTGGGATCTTTATGTTGCGCCCCAAAGAGGTCCATTGGTTTTATCAAGAAGGGGCCAACTATATCTATCCTGATCGCTGGGAAGCTTTTCTCTCCCCGATCCCAGCTGCTGAACGCGGTGATCTCGTCAGTGCTTATTACAAACGACTCACCAGCCCCGATCCTGAAATTCGGACTGAAGCGGCCCGATCCTGGTCTATTTGGGAAGCGAGCACCAGTCGCCTGATCCCTAGTTTTGAAGCGATCCAACGATTTGGCCACGATCAATTTGCCGACACGATTGCTCGGATCGAATGCCATTACTGTCTGCATCACGGCTTTTTTGACTCTGAAGATCAGCTCTTGCAACAAGTGGATCGGATCCGTCACCTTCCGGCAGTCATTGTCCAAGGTCGCTATGATATGGTCTGTCCGCCGATCAGTGCCTGGGAGCTTCATCAAGCATGGCCCGAAGCTGAGTTTCATCTGATCCCTGATGCCGGTCATTCGATGTCAGAACCAGGGATCCGGAC
>CAZONZ010000216.1:3715-7045 GCA_964581005.1 uncultured bacterium | reverse complement strand
AACTTTCAGACTGTGCAGGAAGCAAAACCCAGATGATATAGTGGTTGAGGATCAATTCAGAGGATCAATTCAATCGTGATCAATCTCAGATTAAAATTCGGCCAGAGCTTGATCAACTCTTGATCAACTTGCCTATCCTCTGATCATCTCTCCATCATTATTTGAGTGGAGCTTCGTCAAAGCTTGATTCATTTGTGATCCATTTGGGTTGTCGATCCTCTTTTAATTCCATTTTTTTACGTTGCTTCCTGTACTTTGTTCCATTCTGCACACCGATCCAAGCTATAGGTGACTTGAGATCATGAGTAATCCTCACACCAACGGCGAGTTACCTGACGCCAAGCCAGATCCATCCCTGGAATCGCCACCCCCCCCTCAAGATGCTGAAGAGACGTCTTCCTCAGGATCGGTTGCCGTGATCCGACGGGGATCGGAACAGCCTGAGCCTAGTACTGCTGAACCCAAAGAGGACAAGCCAGCTGCCCCAGACGGCAAGCTGATCGACTTCCTCGCCAGTATGCAAACCCAATATCAAACCCCTACGGTCACCTCCTCCAGCTTGGAAGAGTTGCTCAAATACCGGGGGAACCTTGATTACCGCCGCTCCTGGCTCAAAGCTCTGCTCTACGAGACGGAACGAGAACTTGAAGTCTTAGACGAGCTCTGTGATGCCATGCAAACGATGGCCACCCAGCAAGACGATGATCTGGTCGATGCCTGATCCTGAGTGAAACTTGAACAATCGAAACACAGCTCAAGCTTGATCCAAACTCGATCTCTGTGCATGAATTGAACTGACTTCCTTGAGGCACCTGTCCATGCAAATGAAACCTTTGATCCCTGCCAAAAACTATCTCGATCACGAAGTCTTTGAGCAAGAACAGATCACCTTCTTCCAAAACCTTTGGACGTTTGCAGGCTTCACCATCGATCTCGAACATCATAACGATTTCATCTGTAAGCGGGTTGGTGGCCAATCGATCCTCGTGCAAAACTTTGACGGGGAACTTCATGCCTTTCGCAATGTTTGCACCCATCGCTTCAGCCAGATCCACCGCGAGCCTCAAGGCAATGGTCCGCTCCGCTGTCCCTACCACGGCTGGGCCTTTGACAAAGAGGGTATTCCGGTCGGGATCCCAGATCAATCGGATTTTGACAGCATGGATCGAGCCGCCAAAGAAGCTCTCAAATTAGAAGAGTGGGCTGTGGATCGGTGTGGACCCCTTGTATTTGTGCGCCGCAGTCAGGAAGGCCCCTCGTTACGAGAGTTTATGGGCGAGTTTTACGACGAGGTTGCTCACTTTGCCCAAGCTCTAGGACCGCGTCTGGATCGTTACGAAATGATCTTCAACGCCAACTGGAAAGTCGTGGTTGAGAATACTCTAGAGAGCTATCACGTTCGGCATGTCCATCCCAACTCTCTAGGACCGTATGGCATGGGTCCAGAGTATTTTCGCCTCTACGACTCTCACTCGATCTACGGCAGTGAGCAGGGTGAGTTAGATGATCGTCTCCGTAAACTTCAGTTCATTTTTAACCACCGTAAACTGGTGATTGACGGCTATCAGCACTACTTTGTTTTTCCTGCCCTGACCCTGGCGACGCTTTCCGGTGTGATTCTGAGTGTTCACTCTATGAACCCGATCAGTCCCACGGAAACACAGGCAATCAATTATACCTTTATGGGTAAGCTCAAAGAAGATCGGCTAGAAGAAGCTGTGGTCCGGATGGGGGGATCCTCGATGGCTGAGTTTACCCGCACGGTCTGGAATGAAGATCGGCCCATTTGCGAGCAGGTCCAGATGGGGCTTGCCTCTGTGGATCGAGAACGCGGCATCTTCGCCAATCAAGAACAGCGGGTTCACCTCTTTCACAAAGCCTACACCCAGATGATGGGAGTGGCTTCTTGAGCCTGATACCGCTGCTAGATCGCCCCCGACTTTGCTGACTGAGGACCAACGTGTGATGTGCAAGATCAAGCCCATATGAATTGGAATCAGGACACATCTTACCTGGTGTCGATGATTGACGACATCACACTCTACGATCCCAGCCGCGATCGTTCAATTCCCCTGCGAATTTACTATCCCGACGCCGCAGGTCCCTTTCCTCTGATCCTGTTTTCGCATGGGGGAGCAGGATCCAAGGCGGCTTTCTCGTCGTTGAGTCAATTTTGGGCTAGCCAAGGTTACCTTTGTGTGCATCCCACCCATTTAGGTATTGATTTACAAGAAAGTAGCTTAAATCGTGTTCAAGCAGTCAGAGAGCATGTTAATGATCCAAGAGTCTGGCAAACTCGGCCCCGTGACCTATCCTTTGTGATTGATACGTTACCTGAATTGGAACGAGAATTACCGGAGCTACGCGGTAAGATCGATCATTCAGCGATCGGAGTTGCGGGGCATTCCTTCGGAGCCTACGTCACCATCCAGCTGGCCGGGGCTCGAATTGATTTGCCCGATCAACCCGATGTCTCCTTCCAAGATCTGCGAGCCAGCGCCTTTCTCGCTATTTCTCCCCAGGGACCGGGGCAGTATGGACTTACGGTGAACTCCTGGCGCGAGATCTATGCTCCCGTGATGATGATCACAGGTACAGAAGATCGAGGGTGGGATGGAAAACCCGTTGAGTGGCGGCTGGAAGGGTTTGAGCGGATGGTCAAAGGGAATAAATATTGCCTGGTGATCCGAGGTGCGAATCACTTTTCCTTTGGGGATCGGGTGCTGGTTGATCAGGTTTACCGTCACTCCAGGGGACATCCGATTCCTGATGCGTCTGCGTCAGCTCAGGTGACTCCCTTGCTCCAACATCGGATCCATCAATACGTCAAACTAGCGAGCCTCACCTTTTGGGATAGCTATCTCAAACGGCAACCCTTTTCCAAACAGGTTTTAAGCTCAGGCCGGATTGAAGCGATCAGTCGCGGTGAAGTGGTTTTCTTTACGAAATAATAGATCCAAGACCCGTATCGGCGAGGTTCAACGAGGGACATATGACATTTGCTCAACCGATCTTTATCCTGGCTTCACCCCGCTCCTTCACCTCTTTGTCCTGTGCAATGCTGGGCCAACATCCTGATCTCTATGGGGTGCCCGAACTGAACTTGTTTCTGGCCGATACACTAGGGGAATGGTACGACACCCTCAAGGATCAATCGGCAGGCCGTAAACTTCATGGCGTCTTGCGGACGGTTGCCCAACTCTACAGCGGGGAACAAACCATCGAATCGATCCAAATGGCCCGTCGCTGGATCATGAACCGGCTAGATTGGACCACAGGTGAGGTATATCAAGAACTCTGCCGCAAAGCCTATCCCCTCCACATTATCGA
>CAZONZ010000216.1:2234-3615 GCA_964581005.1 uncultured bacterium | reverse complement strand
AATCCGCCAACCCTTGATTTTCAGCTGTTGTGGTATCGGATGCAGTGGAAGATCATGCGCTTTTTGGAGACGATCCCGCCAGAGAAACAAATTCGTTTACGAGGCGAAGATCTGTTAGCCGATACCAAACTCTACTTTGAGAAACTCTGCCGCTTCTGGGGAGTCTCTTGGAGCGAGGAAGCCTATGAAGCAATGCTCCACCCCGAAGATTCACCCTACGCCTGTTTTGGCCCCTGGGGAGCCAACTTTGGCAATGATCCGAACTTTCTCTCCTCTCCGTACTTCAAGCCCAAAAAAGTGGCTGAAAGCTATCTAGAAGGCCCGCTCCCCTGGCGCAAGGATCAAGGTGAGTTTCTTCCTGCGGTTGTCGAAATGGCCCACCAATTGGGGTATAAATAGCCTCTCAACCAAACCATCCAAGTCAACGAGTGCCAGTCACTCCCTGCAAGCGGATCGATTTGGGAGCCTATCTGGAACGTATCTGCAATCAAGGTTTGATCAGACTCTCAGAACACAACCCCGATCAACCCCGAACAGCATTCCAGTTACTGTCGAGCTTGATCGGAGATTTGCCCCTGAGTTATCCAATTCCGGTCAATCGAGGTGAATCAGGAGACTAGCCCTGGCCACGACGACGGCGACCACCCATGGCAGCAACATTAGCAGCTGCAGCTTCGCGGTAGGACTCGATCATAGATTCCCAATTTTCCTCTTGATCATCCATGAAGGGATCGTCTTCCGCCGTAGCACCGCCATCTTCACTGGCCAACAACGCAGCGGCGCGGTACTCTTCAGCCGCCTGTTGGGTTAGGCCCTGACGGTAGTACAGATCACCCCAGAGCTTGTGTAGCTTGGGAGCGATTGAGTTGCTCATCGGCACATCCTTGAGAATATCCCTGGCTTCGGATAAGCGATTCTCGGCGGTCAAGGCTTCTACGTAGCCCAGCAGTGAGGTGCGGGGCAGGCTGGGATTCAAGTTCAGAGCGGTTTCAAACGAACGACGGGCCAGATCGTATTGCTTCTTGGTGACATAGATCTGTCCAGCTGTCATGTGGCCTGCAACACTGTCAGGTTGGAAGGTCAAGAGGGAACGGATCTCGCTGAGAGCTTCCTCGGTTTTGTCTTGCTTGGTGAAGAGCCGGGAGAGCAGCAAACGAGCTGAAGCCAGCTGAGGGTTGAGTTGGAGGGCCTTGCGCAGGTTTTGGACCGCATCCTGTTGATGATCAGGCCCCATCTGCATGTAGCTTTGTCCAACTCCCATGTAGGCTTTGGGTAGTTTCGGATTGGCCTTCACGGCACTTTGAAAGTGCTGCAGGGCTGTCGCACCATCCCCCTGGCGCAACCGAGACATGCCTAAGCCCATCAAGGCAGCCGGATTGAG
>CAZONZ010000216.1:0-2134 GCA_964581005.1 uncultured bacterium | reverse complement strand
AACACAGATTGACAGGAGTTTTGCGAGTCAAATTGGATCGGTGGAGTCCAGTTTTCTTTGAATACCCCAAGCTAAAAGGTTTGTTTCAGTCATCTCAACTCAAGAAAACCGATCAAACTAGCTCAATGATTCAAAGAACCTGGCTTATGCTACCACACGAGTTGATCCAGCACAACAGCTCAGAGGTCATAAAAAAACAGCAATCCGATCATTATCCGATCATGAGCCGACGGGCAATTGCAGCTCGATTAACCCAGAGTAGCATCATCGGATACATTAACACGGGCATTTATCCAGAGGGATCGCATCAAACCCAAAACGATCCCAACCTAACCTAAGGTAACCAGGACCAAACTTCGACTTGGATAAACCGGATTAAGGGACGGGTGAAAGCAGCAATCACAGGCATAGTTTGACCTCGAACTTTAGCGTATCCCGTCATACCTGATCGGATCAAAGCTTCGTTGTTTGGAATTTCGACCGTGATTTTGATCACACGCTGAGAGGCACCACTGGTAATTTGGACCGTTTCACCAGAGCGTTGGTTGACTGAGGTTTGGCCAAATAAAGTGCTGTTGGTAACCACAGGCTCAATAGCACTAACTTGACCTGAGAAGAAGCGGTTTGGATAGGCTAGTAATCGGATCTGGACATCACTTCCCAAAGAGAGCTGATCCAGTTCGTATTCAGGGACTTGTAGTTCGCCGTTGAGGTTGCGATTGTTTTCAACCAGGGCAAAGGTATCGCCTTTGGTGATGAAACTACCCGTTCGCTGATTTAGACTTGGGGTTGCCAGATAGCCATCAAAGGGCATGCGTAGCTCTGTCCGAGTCAACTGATCTTGATAAAAGAGTTCCTCTTGCTTGAGCCGTTGGAGTTCGGCTTCGGCTGCAGCCACCTCTTGACGAGCAGCGTTAATTTCTTGAGGATGAGGGCCTGCTAACACAAGGGCTAAGTTGGCTTCAGCTTCTTGTTGATCTTGGCGGGATTCTTCCAAAAACTGCTGCAGCTCAGCTTCGGCTAGGGTCTTCCGTTGAACCTCTTCTTGTTGATCTTCATACTGCTGCAAGGAGAGGGCTCCAGCTTCGTAGAGTTCCCGGATTCGCTCCTCTTGGCGTTGGGCAAATTCAACTTGCGTTTGGGCTGACTTGATCCGTTCTCGGATCACATCTAATCGCTTTTGGCTAGCTTCAACCCGCTCCCTGGCAACAGCAACTTCCTCCGGACGAGGGCTGGTTAAGAGCCGATCGAGGGCCGCCTGGTCTCGCTGAATCTCAGCTTGTTGGCGCAGGATCCGTTCCTGGGTGATGCGGAGGGCGTTTTCAACTTCGGGGGCGTCGATTCTGGCAATGACTTCGCCTGCTTTGATCCACTCCCCGTCGCCACCGTCATAACGAATGTCGAAGAGCGTCCCACTCAGTTCAGCGTTGATCTCTTGCTGGGTAGGGGAAAGGAGTTCAAGCTCTCCTCCAACATGGTAGTCATAGGGCAGGGTCAGGGCGATCACGCCTGCGATCACGATTAGGAGACGGAGCCAACTCCACGTGTGCTTCTTAGGTGGAGATCCCCGATAGACTCGCTTAGGAGGTGCAGCTGACTGGACGACAGGAGTTGACATCCCTCGCCGCTCACCATTTCGCCGGGTTGTTGGGGGAGCATCCAGATCCAGTGTGGAGCTTTGCGGTGTTTCTCGGCCTTGACGTCGAGATCGATTGCGTTTGCGCAGGAGTTTGGGGGCGATCCAGCTGATGGCCAGTCCAAACAAGATTAAAAATAGAACAACTCCTGTTCCTTGATAGCTTCGTTCCAGGGTAACAGCAGCAAAGATCGTGATGTAGCCAATCGCACCCAAGGTCATGCTCACGACCAGGAACCCATAGGTGAGCAGGCTAAACCGCTTGAAACCCGATAAGGAATCGGGCAAGGGCTGGCCCCGTAATACGATCCCCCACGTTCGCATGGACTGTTGCAATAAGCCTGGATCCATGCGGAAGAAAGAGACCATCCAACCATACCCATCGGAGCGCCAAAACCAGAAGGGGTTGCCCTGGATCATCAGGCCAAAGGTGGCGGAATGGGTGAGTGAGATGGCCCAGGCAGAAATCTGAGTTCCAGTCCCGCGATAGAAATGCCA
>CAZONZ010000215.1:0-7069 GCA_964581005.1 uncultured bacterium | reverse complement strand
ATGTTGACTTACTGTTTTGATGCGATTACCCTGCTTGAGTTTATAGATTCTTCAGGATCCTTGTGAGGGGCTGCGCTTACACTTGGAGTTAAAAGGCTTTAAGTTTGGAGAGCATGTATGAACCTAGTCAACCGATCGATTGGGCAAGCTCTAAATCCAATCACTCGTACTCTATGCCTGATCGCTCTCAGTCTAGGAATTCTCTTGTCTTGGTTCACCCCTGTAGCTCTAGCTCAGGATCCTGGATCGGTTGAGCTTGTCATGTTTTACGGCCAAGGCTGCCCTCACTGCGCTCGTTTGGAAGCTTTTCTGGATGAGATCGCGGATGACTACCCAACGCTTAAGGTAGAACATTATGAAGTCTATTCTGATCAAGATAATCGTGAGGTGTTTTTCGATCTAGCTAAAGCGTATGGTCTTGAACCAGAAGGTGTTCCCACAGTATTCATTGATGATCAGGTGATTGTCGGATTTAGCAGTACCCAGGCCCAACAGATCGAGTCTCAGATCCAGACCTGTTTGCGTGTAAGCTCTTCCTGTGAAAATCCTTTGGATCGGCTTAATCCTGAAGATCAAGCAGGCGGGATCGGTGATCCATCACTGGCTGAAACTCTAACATTACCGCTTGTGATTACAGCAGCTGCGGTCGATGCGATCAATCCTTGTGCGTTTGCGGTTTTGGTCTTGCTGATGGGGACGATCCTTTATACCCACGATCGGCAACGTGCTTTGTACTCTGGCTTAGCATTTACCGCTTCGATCTATCTTTCGTACTTATTGATGGGGATTGGGTTGTATTCTGCGATCCAGGCATCAGGTTTGACCCGGTTGTTCTATGCGATTGTCTCGGTCTTAGCGATCGTGCTGGGTCTATTTAATTTGAAAGACTATGTTTGGTATGGCAAGTGGATTTCGATCGAAGTGCCGGAGAGTTGGCGACCTCGGTTGAAACGAATTGTTAGCAGTGTGACGTCAGTTCCAGGAGCCTTTTTGATCGGGTTTTTAGTCAGTCTATTTCTGCTTCCCTGTACCTCTGGCCCCTACATTGTGATCTTAGGGTTATTAGCGGAAACGACAACTCGTACTTATGCTCTGGCTCTCTTGCTGCTCTACAACTTTATTTTTGTAATCCCCATGCTAGGGATCACAGGTTTGATCTACTTTGGCTTTACCACTTCAGCTAGAGCCGAACGCTGGCGACAACAGCGGTTGCGGATCTTACATCTCATCAGTGGTGCTGTAATCCTGTTGCTTGGGATCGGCATGTTGACGGCGCTGGGGTTAGGCATGATCTAAAGGGATTGCAACGTTGTCGCTGGATCAAGGCAACGGAACGCAGGACATAGGAGATCACACACCCGATCCAGAAGCTTTTGGGGTTAGGGAGACATAGGTTGAAGCTTAAGATCCGGAAAAATCTTAATGCAAAATGGAGCTGATCTAACTCAAAAGGATAAACTGGGTAGAACTCCTTTAGACATTGCTAAAGTGGAAAAGAGAGTGGATATTGTTGAGTACTTTGAAGCCAAGCTGTCAAATTCATGATTATTTGCCAATATCTAGATCTGAGTCAAGCTTTCGGACGTTTAGCGGTCCTTTTGTCTAATTAAACTCAGAGAGAGAGTCTCCTCTCCCACTGGTCTACAAAAAAGGATTGGTCGGTGAGAAAAGCAGAGCTTATGAGATAAGGGGAAATGGCTGCAAGTTCTGTCCTGTAATGATCCTAAACCAGCCCTATTTCTGAAACACCACCCTTTTGGGGTAGGGGAAACCATCAGCACAGTTTCGGATCAATCGATCAAACCGAATTCTCTGGTGGCAGGTGACTTTAATCGTGATGGATTTGAGGATCTGGATGTAGTCTTCCGAGTGTCCAGTACTGTCGCATGTTCTTTGGGTCTGTTAGCGGTGAGTTTACGTTCTGTTAGCTGTTTTTTCCGATCTCTAACCCTTTTTGGGTAGCTCTGATCAAACTAGTTTCAACATCTAAGCTGGCCATTTTCTGGCTACCAAGACTCCCATCATTCCAAAACAGATCGGATAGTATTTTATCTGCTTAAATCCGATCATGTCGGCAAGTTGGATCTGCTCTTGGCCAGTCGGAAACTGAGCCAAACTAGAGTTAATGTAAGCATAGTCTTGCTTGAGTCCTAATTGATCTGCCCAGGGCACAACAACATGATCCAAATAGATCTCTTGAAACCTCCGGATCCCAGGCTGCTCAGGTCGGTGGAAATCTAAAATAGCTGCCCAGGATCCTGGTTGCAACACCCGCTTGATCTCGCTCAAAGCCTGCGGAATATCCGTTACATTCCGAAGTCCATACCCCATTGTTACCCCAGCAAAGCTTTGATTAGGGAACGGCAGATCCAGAGCATCTCCAAAGCACCATTTGAAGGCATAATTGGGCATGTCTCGTTGAGCCCGATCCTCAGCGATCTGCAGCAAGGATCTGGAAAAATCTAGGCCGTAAACCTGTCCCTGCCGTCCTACTCGTCGTGCTAGATGAAACGCCAGATCTCCAGATCCACAGCACACATCCAACACCGTTCCCCCGATTGGAGGCTGAGCCCAGAGCGCAGTCATCCCTTTCCAAACCTGATGCAATCCCAGACTTAATATCTGATTCAACTGATCGTAGTTTGGCGCAATCCGATCAAATAACGCCTGCACGTGATCAGCTTCAGCAATTTCTGGTGTAGGCATTTTGGGGATCCTTATAGATCTGATGAAGCACAGGACACTGATCATCCTGACATGAGTATGTCTTAGATCTGTGCCCTGCTGAGTTTTATTCCACTTAGGTTGAAGTTAGTTGATTGATCCTGACCTAAGGGTTGGGTTCACCCTGAGTTGCTGCCTACGAGGAGGACATCGCAGCAGGTTGGGCTGACTTGCGCTCAAACTGAGCCCTCAAAGAGTTCCAGGTCAACCGGATCATGGACAGGAACCAATTGCCTTCCAACTCCCTAAATAGCTTCATGTTCAACACAAAGGCGTGGTTGGCTTCTGCCACGATCCGTTCAACCGTTTCCTGATCCACAGGCAGGCTATCTAACACAGCCCGATACTCTTTCTTGAATTTGCCTTCGTGCTTGATCTGCTCAAAGTCATAAAAGGCTGTACCACAACCGTCGGGTAAACCCATAGCTCGCTTGGCAATATTTTTGAGGATCTGTCCACCGGATAGATCACCGATGTAACGAGTGTAGGCATGAGCCACCAGGAGCACCGGATCGGTTTCGGAGATCGTTTGGATGCGTTGGACGTATTCCTGGCAAGCTGGCGAAGGAGTCAGGGTTTCGCGCCAATTGGAACCACAGAAGTAATCCAAATCTTGTTCAATGCTAGACTTCCGCCAGAGTTCGGGGTAGTAGAGCTTGCCCACCATTGGATGATCGCGGTGCTGGGTGAAGCACTCCTCCAAAGTGGAGTAGACAAAGTAAAAATTGCCAACGTACTTGCTGTAGGCTTTCCGATCGACAACCCCTTTGAGAAAGCACTTGATGAACCCGACGTTCTCCGCCATGGTGTGGGACTGCCGTGTTCCCTCGCGCAACTGCAGTGCTAAACCTTCACTCACTGTACCTCCTCGATCCATGTCCCTGAGTGCCATCACGATTTTGATAACGATTTGTTAACATCTCCGGTGGGTTACAGCCTCAATCCTGAGAGCTGATCAGCACCCCACCTGTCTGTTCCTTAGAATAATCGGACTAACCGTAAATGAAAGTTAATTATTATGAACCCGCTGACACCGCAGATGTAAGGGAAGATAGATCCAGCGCTCCGTGCGCCGCCACAGCCAGCTCCCGCTTTGTGATCGGGATCCTGGCATCCAACCCAACTTGCAGCCTTTACGTTACAGGAAAGGATCGATCGTTATGACCAGCTCAACTCTGACCCCCATGTCGTCTGCCGAGCAACTGCTCAAGGCTTATGCAACCGGCGAACGCAACTTTAGTCGTGCTAACTTGAGCGGAGCCGATTTCAATGGCAAGGATCTGAGTGAGGTGAACCTGAGCGGGGCCAACTTGCAGGGAGCTGATCTACGCCAAGCCAATCTCAGCCGTGCTAACCTCAGTGGAGCCAATTTGCAAGGAGCCAAGCTGCGCCGTTCTCTCTTGATCGGAGCCGATCTGAGCAACGCAAATCTCCAAAACGCGACCTTATACATGGCCAAATTGCTCCGAGCGAATCTCAAAAGCACAGACTTCAGCCGCGCTAGCCTTGAATTCGGCGCCGATCTGCGGGAAGCCGATATCACAGGCACGATCTTCCGAGGTACCCTCTACGACACCTATACAAAATTCCCACCCTACTTTGATCCTGCGGCGGCAGGCATGATCTAGTTCCTGCCACGGATGTTTAGCTCACAGGGTTGACTTGATCAGACTGGAGTTGATTGATCGGACGGATCAAGATCAGTTCAGCAGCCAGTCGGATCGCCTCTTTCAAGCTTTGAGGATCAGCGATCCCCCGTCCGGCAATATCAAAGGCTGTACCATGATCAGGCGATGTTCGGACAAATGGCAACCCAATCGTTGTATTCACAGCCCGATCAAACGCTAAGACTTTCACTGGGATCAGCCCTTGATCGTGATAGAGCGCTAGGTAAGCATCAGCACCTCGATCAGGTCGATCATGCCAAGCCTGGGCGGGCTGGATCCACAGAGTATCGGGTGGAATCGGTCCTCGGATCTGGCCTTTCGTGTCGGGATCCTTGGCATACTCCTGCAAACAGGGGATCAACCATTCCACCTCTTCCCGACCTAGCTGGCCAGCTTCCCCACTATGCGGGTTCAGTCCTGATACAGCGATCACTGGATCGGTGATGCCAAACTCTTTCTCTAAACGATCGCTCAATAGATCTAACTTACTCCGGATCAGATCGGCGTTGAGGATCAGGGGTACCTCTCGCAGGGGCACATGGGTGGTCGCCAGCAAAACCTTGAGAGTCCAGTGTGTATACGGAGAGCGGGCCACAAATAACATCCCATAGCGTTGAGAACCACTCAGCTGAGCCAGAACCTCTGTCTGCCCTGGAAACGAATGTCCTGCAAGAGTCCAAGCAAATTTGGCGATCGGTCCAGTCACAATTCCGCCAAACCGCCCCGCTAGGGTTTCTCGGATCGCTGTTGTTAAATATCCATAACTCGCTGCACCCGTCCGAGCATTCCCGTGCCCTATCTCCACCCGATCCAATTTCTCGCCGGATCGTGTCCCCAGGAATTCAATCCCCGTCTTGCAATCGATCATAGGGATCCCCTCAGGATTGGCTAATTCTTGGATCCCTGCTCCCTGTAAAAGCTGAAACGTGTCCTCCAGGATCGTTCGATCTCCAATCACCGTGATGGTAGCGATCTGTTGAATTTCAGGATCTCCCAAAGCTTTCAACACAATTTCAGGGCCGATCCCAGCAGGATCTCCTAAAGTCAGTGCCAGTTGTGGAGGATGATTTTTGACAACTCCCCTACCTAAAGGCAAGGAGATTCTTGGTTGATTGAGACTACCCATGTAGCTTGCCCTCCCCAAAATTCACGGCGATGTGCCCCACCCCTGTATAGCCACGGTGCAGCACACCCTGAGCTACGGCGACATCTCGATCTGTTTCATATCCGCACTCAGGGCATTGATGTACTCGTTGACACAGATCCTTCTTGCCTGTATGCGTTTGACATCTAGAGCAAGTTTGGCTCGTGCCATTAGGATCACCCCTGACAAAGTATACACTGTTATGTTGTCGGATCCGATCTGTAGCATGGCGAGACTTCCATCCCTTCGTTTAGCTTGTTAGATGGTTGTCGGTAGCGACCGCCGATCCTTCATAACGGATATCCGGTGCATGCAGCGATAGTAGGGCAGGTAGTCTGCGACTGCGTAGTGTGTAGTGACTCGGTTATCCCACATCACCAAATCACTAACCCTCCAGCGCCAGCGCATCTGATCTTCGGGCTTGTTCATGTGGTTGGCGAGATAGCTCTTGAGCGCATTGGATTCGTTGGTTGTCATATCGACAATGTGAGTAACCAGGGACTCATTGAAATTTAGGAATTTTCGCCCCGTTACTGGGTGTGTCCCAATCAGAGGGAGGATATTGTGGCCAAAGCGCGGGACATTCTCATTCAAGCGTTCAGCGCCAGACTTGCCATCCTTGTCATGAACAAAACTGTTACGGAAATCGCCCAGATCGTGAACTGCATAAACCGTTTCCAGGTCACGTTTCAAACCTGGGGACAGGCGATTGTATGCTGCGTAACAGCTTGACCACAGGGTATCTCCACCCAATGGGGGGACTTGGCGTGCAACTAATACCGATGCAAATGGTCGCTCAGCCTTGAACGTCAGATCAGCGTGCCACGTGTTGGTGTCCGGAGGGGAATCCCCATCATTGGCCAGCAACACAATGTTCTCGAAGCCGTCAATGTGAGGATAACTGGGATGTGGCTCATCAAGATCACCGAAGCCCTGAGCAAACACAAGATGAGCTTGCGGACTGATTTCCTGGCCTCGGACAACGATGACCAGATACTGGAGTAGAGCTTGGTAAATCTGATCCTGAAGTTCTGGAGAGATCGGTTGTGAAAGGTCGAGGCCAGAAATCTCTGCGCCAATCGCTGGGGTTATAGGGTTAGCTACAAGCATAAGCCTATTCAAGCCTGAAGTGCAAAATCATGTGAAAAATACTCATAGAATACCTCTGTGGGTGTCCTATAGTCAAGTGATTTTCGCGGTCGATTATTGATTAAATCAACAATTTTTTCCAGGTCTTCTTGCTTCGTAATCCTAAAATTGGTTCCTTTAGGGAAGAATTGCCTGATCATCCCATTCGTATGTTCATTAAGTCCCCGTTCATAAGAGCTATATGGATGAGCAAAATACCACTCCACATCTAGCTCTTTGCTTAATAATTGGTGCTCACAATACTGTTTATTCAGAATCCTCGATGAAGGCATCCAAAGCCACCCTCCGCTCGCTAAAGGGAGGGGCTTGTATCCCATTTTCTCTTTTCTCGGTCAGGATCCTAGGGCTGACTCGATCTGGTCTCGGAGATGGGTGCTGGGTGTGA
>CAZONZ010000214.1:0-7149 GCA_964581005.1 uncultured bacterium | reverse complement strand
GAATGCTCAAGCCCAACTGAATCTGAGCTACGGGGATCCTGTTGCAGTGATCTTAGAGTGATGTACAGCATTGAGGGATTCCTCATCTAGCTCTCAACGCTCCCCCTCTTAGGCTATTTCCAAAAAGCATCGTCCTTATCCCTGAGTTTGATCAGCTATTGTTCCCATCGGCTGCAAGATCGCTCCAATGGGATGCAAGATGGTTCCAACGGGCTGCAGGATCGTTCCGACCGACTGCAAAATTGTTCCAATGGGCTGCAAGATCGTTCTGACGGTTTGAGGACTCATCAAGGCTAGTGAAGAAGTCATCCCGACGGTCTGAGGGCTCATTGAATCTAGTGAAGAAGTCATTCCAACAGTCTGAGGACTCATTAAGGCTAGTGAAGAAGCCGTTCCGACCCGTTGCACAGCCATTTCTCACGACGACAGAATGAATGATCGCTTCTCCGTCTAGAGTCCGTTCAATCAGAGGATCACACCTTTGAAGGTTTGAGGTTAGACCTTGGGGGGATTTTTCTGAGAAAGCACCAGTCGGTTGGCTGAGCAGATCTTGCAGACAGAGTAGGATCATCTGGCCCTAAGCTAGGATTTCGGGGGATTCCGCATCATCAACTGGCCTATGAGGTTAGCTCACAGAATTTATCTGGCGCAAAATCCTGACGGCTGCTCAGATCCTGGCCCTTGCGATCGGTTTCGTGATTCAGTCTGTATCTACTTTACAGGGGGTGCTATTGAAGAAAACTCGATCTCGGAAAGCGTTTGAAGATTGCTATCAAGATGACACCACGATCCATCGGGATTGAGTCCTTCGGATTGAGTCCTTCGGATTGAATCACAAAATGCAGGATCGGGCTGCAGGTTGCGTGGGTAACGATAGGAGGGCTGCGGTTACCAGAAGAGGCTAAAATCAAGGGACTTGTAGAGAGTAAGCCCCGAACAAAAGCAATAGGGTGTATGTTGTTGACCACCCGGTTGAATCAGGGTTACTGATCCGAGAGATCGGTTCTACAGCCGTTTGACCCGGATTGAGGGGTAGTCTCGGCCCAGTTGACCAGCCGTTCAGAGCGTTGCCCAATCGATCATGAATACCCGTGCCCCTACTGCAAGTGATCTCTTTTTTGAATCTGCCCCCGATCTGCTTTGGGTGCTAGGTTCAGATGATCGGTTTCAACAGATCAATTCCCTCTGGCCTCAAGTATTAGGATTTTCTAAGTCTGAACTTCAATCTCAACCTTGGTTGACCTGGATCCACCCTGAGGATCGAGACGTGTGCCAAGCTCAGATTCAGCGTGCCAGAGATCACCATCATTCCGTCAGCTTTGAGGGGCGATTTCGGTGCCAAGACGGATCCTATCGGTGGCTAGCCTGGAAAGCCGCACCATTGGGTCAGGGCAACCAGATTTGCGGTCGAGCGGAAGATATTACCCAGCAGCGGGAGGCAGCCCATCAACGATCAAAGCAACAGGACTATCTAACAGCACTAGTAGAACTGCAGCAACGCTTATTGGCTCTCAAACCCAAAGGACGTTTACTCAGTTATGCCTTAGAACCTCTCGGACAGATCTCTGGAGCCAGTCGAGTTTACATTTTCCAGAATAGTCAAGATCCGAATGGAACAATTTTCATGAATCAGCTGGCTGAATGGGTTGCAGATCAGGTTCCAGCTGAGATCGATAATCCACTCTTACAACGCTTAGCCTATGAGCCTTTTTTCCCCGGTTGGATCGATCGACTAAGTCAAGAGAGTGAAGTTAATGCCATTGTTTCAACCCTGCCAGATTCATCCCGTACCATTTTAGCATCACAAGGGATCCAAGCCATTTTGGTCTTACCATTGGTTGTGAATGGAGAATGGTGGGGGTTTATTGGGTTTGACAACTGTGCCGCAGCTCAACCGTGGGATCCTGCCGAAATTGAGTTACTCAAGGCAGCAGCAGCAGCGATCTCGCTGGCCCTAGAACATCATCAAACAGAAGCAAGATATCGCAGTATTTTTGAAAGTGCAAGTGAAGGGATCTATCAGATCAGTCGAGATGGCTATTATCTCAGTGCTAACCCTGCCCTAGCTCAGATCTTAGGTTATGAATCACCGATTGAATTAATGGCAAACTTAACTCGAATTGGCCAGCAACTTCACCTCCATCTATCCCGTTGGCAGGAACTGATCGATCTTTTAGATCAGCAAGGATCAGTCACTCAGTTTGAATCTCAAGTCTTTCGCCGTGATGGAGAAGTCATCTGGATCTCTGAGAATGCACGAGCAGTCCAGGATCATGAGGGTCAGTTACTGTATTATGAAGGCTTTGTTGAAGATATTACTGCACGTAAACAGTCTGAAGATGCATTACGCCAAAGTCAAACCTGGCTACAACTGGCTCTAGAAGGAGCCCGCATGGGAGTCTGGAATTGGGATCTGATTACCGATCTCGAACAATGGTCTCCAGAAGTAGAATCTCTGTTTGGACTGGATCCACTGCCACAGCGCAGTCGCCAAGATGTTCTGGCTTTGGTGCATCCTGCTGATCGACAACGAGTTCAACAAAATCAGGCTAAGGCTCTAAACGAAGGAACAGAATACTATGATGAATACCGGATCTGTTTGCCCAATGGAGAGATCCGTTGGATTGCCAGTCGAGGTAACTTTTTACGAGATAATTTTGGTCAACCTGTGCGCTTAGTGGGGATGAATATGGATATTACTGAACGCAAGCGATCGGAAGCCAATCTACAACAATCACTTGCCCTCCTGCAAGCAACTTTTGATTCTACAGCTGATGGGATCCTGGCTATTGATTGTGAGGGACAAGTGACCACGTTTAATCGTCGCTTTGTGGATATGTGGAATCTGAGTGAGGTAGACATGGCCCAGATCTTAACCCCATCGGATCAGTCCCAGTCTATTGTGAATCTGCTACAGCAACGAGTTAAAGATCCAAACATCTTTCAGCAACGAATCGCTGAGATTCAAATGCAACCAGAGGCAGAAAGCTATGATTTGATTGAGCTCGATAATGGCAGTATTTTTGAACACTATGCTAAACCTCAATGGGTTGGAAATATAATCATTGGCCAAGTCTGGAGTTATCGAGATATTACCGCCACCAAAAAGGTCGAACGGCTCAAAAATGAATTTGTTTCAACCGTAAGTCATGAGCTGCGAACGCCACTAACATCAATTCGCGGATCTCTAGGGTTAGTGCTCGGCGGTGTGACGGGTAAGCTGCCTGCAGAAGCGAAAGCAATGATCGAGATTGCGTATAAAAACAGCGAGCGCTTAGCAACTTTGATCAATGATATTCTCGATATTGACAAAATTGAGTCGGGTCAGATGCGGTTTGCGCTCAAATCCTTAAATCTGTTTAGCTTAGTCCAGGCTGTGATCGAAGATAATCAAAGTTATGCTCAGCAATATAATGTCCAGTTCAAGCTTATTCCAGAAGTTTGCCCAACACCATTATGGGTTTATGCCGACAACACTCGCCTAGCTCAAGTGATGATCAATTTACTCTCAAATGCCGCTAAATTTTCGCCCCCCCATCAAACCGTTACGATCCAGGTCCGGCGGCGGCAGCAATGGATCCGAGTTGAGGTGATGGATCAAGGCCCCGGCATTCCTACAGAATTTCGAGATCAAGTGTTTCAAAAATTTGCCCAGGCGGACTCCTCAGATACTCGCCAAAAAGGAGGTACAGGGTTAGGATTGAGCATCAGCAAAGCCATCATTGATCGCTTAGGGGGTCGGATTGGCTTTGAAACCGAGTTAGATCAAGGGACAACCTTTTACTTTGAGTTGCCAGAATATTCACCCTAACTTGATGACTTAACATCATTCATCTGATCATTGGCTTATAAGATGTCTGAATCCCTTGTCTGAATCTCTTGTCTGAATCTCTTGTCTGAATCTCTTGTCCGATCATGGGTCTCATTATCTGTCAAGGGCTTGGCTGAACGAGGTTTGCTTCATGATCACTCATCCCATCGGTTCGATTGTTGAGGGCTATGCACAGGGGCTCTTTCTCATGGCTGATGAAGGATCCGGAGAGTTAAGCTGGTACGGCACCCGTGAGCGCACAATCATCCCTCTTGATGATCACTTTCACTATCCCCGATCGCTTCGACCGATCCTCAATCAAGATCGGTTTCGAGTGGCCATTGATCAAGATTTTGAGGCTGTAGTACAAGGCTGTGCCGATCGGGCTACTACCTGGATCAGCCCACAACTCAAACGGATCTACCGGGATCTCTATCAAGCAGGGTGGGCGCATAGCTTTGAGACCTGGCAGGGGGATGAACTGGCCGGTGGGATCCTGGGTATTGTGCTAGGAGGAGCGTTCATTGGGGAATCCATGTTTTATCGGATCCCGAATGGATCCAAAGTGGCTATGGTCCGATTGGTTGAACATTTACGTCAGCAAGGGTTTCTCCTGTTTGACGCTCAGCTTCCCAATCCCCATCTAACCCGCTTCGGATCTCTAACCATCCCCCAATCTCGCTACTTAGATCTGCTGCGAACTGCGATCCAACAGCCCTGCCAGTTTCGACCGCAGGGCATAGACTTGAACGAAGAATTGACGTGACGATTTTAATGTTCCTCACGTTCGCACACACCTAAGATCGGGCCATCGCTTTAGCCTTGGGCCGAGTTGGTGTGGGATCGGTGGACATCCCCCGTTCAATCACAGCACCCAAATCCCGTAACTTCTGATCCAGATGTTCATACCCGCGATCAATGTGTTGCAGTCCCTGAACGGTTGTGATCCCTTCTGCAGCCAAGCCCGCCAAGATCAATGCTGCTCCAGCTCGTAGATCTGAGGCGACAACAGGCGCACCTGATAAACTGGGCACACCCCGAATGATCGCTACTCCATTTTTGAGGCGAATATCAGCCCCCATCCGGTTCAACTCCGGTACATGATGCATCCGGTTTTCAAACACCGTTTCTTCGACCAAGCAGTCTCCTTCAGCAACAGAGGCCAAGGCCATGATCGGCGCTTGCACATCGGTGGGAAATCCAGGATACGGACGGGTTTCAATATCGGCAGCTTGACAGGTCCAGCCAGATTCTGTGATCCCTGGTTTAACCTGCAGTTGGTTAGGTCCACTCTCAGTGATCTGAATCCCCATATCCCGTAACTTGGCAATCACGGCTCGAAGATGATCAGGGATCACAGGAGCAAGTGTGATCGTGGATCGGGTGATCCCCCCTGCAATCAAAAACGTACTGGCTTCGATCCGATCCGGAATAATGCTGTAATCCGTTCCATGTAAACGAGGCACCCCTGCGATCATCAAGGTGTTGGTGCCAAGACCACTGATCCGAGCCCCTAAGGATTGACAGAAGTTAGCCAGATCTGCAACTTCCGGCTCTTGAGCTGCATTTTCAATGATCGTTTCACCCTCGGCTAGAACAGCTGCCATCATCAAGGTTTCGGTGGCTCCTACACTGGGATAGTCGAGATAGATGCGGGTGCCCACCAATTTACGGGCGTAGGCTGTGACCACCCCATGCTCGATCTGAACCGTTGCACCTAATTGTTGTAGGCCGCGAACATGCAGATCAACGGGTCGGGTTCCGATCGCGCAGCCACCTGGCAAGGGGACACGGGCAATGCCTAAACGAGCTAACAAGGGTCCAGTAATAAAGAAACTGGCGCGCAATTGGCTAACCAGTTCGTAAGGAGCCTGAGACGAGGTAATGTGCTGAGCATCAATATCCAGAGTGTTGCCATGATGCTCCACCTTGATCCCCAGAGCCTGGAGAATCTCACCCATCCGCTGAATATCGACTAGACGGGGCACATTCGAGATCCGGCAAGCTTCGGGAGCTAGCAAGGCCCCTGCCATGATCGCCAAGGCTGAGTTTTTGGAGCCACTGATCAGCGCTTGCCCTTGTAGGGAGGGTTTGCCCCAAATGTGTAGGACAGGTTCAGGCTTTGCAGGCACTGATTCAGGGGTTTGAGGTATGGGTTTGTGGTTCAAGGTTCCTCCATTCCAGCCGTATGGGTTGATCATGTGACACCAAAACGAAACTCAGCAGGGATGAGTTAGCTCTTGGATCCCGTTAGGTGATCGAGACCGTTGGATCGTTGGGGCGATTGGACCTAAAGAATCCCACGGATCGCTTGAGATCTAGAGATTGCTTGAGACTTGAGATCTACGGAGAACGCACTGACCCAAGGAATCGGCTAGATTCAGTTGGATCCCATGAGAGCCTTTGGATCTTTAGAATCTCAACCAAAGAATCTCAGCCAAGAGCATTCGGTCTATTCAATCACAAGGATGAGTGTGATCGGCTCATGTGCTAAGTGGATTCGGCTGCCGCTCATCATCTCAGAACAGTCCATACGGACAGGGGCGATCGTGAAGGGGTACACACTTATCCATAAGGGTACAAACCGTCACAATCCAAAGAATTCAGCGATCGAAAGGGTGACCGGAAGCCAACCCTTAGGATGCCTTGAGGATAAGCTGAGCAAAACCGTGGGGAGGAGCGAGTTAGCCTTATCTTATCCAAATCTCAGAATTGCGTCCCAAAATCGGGGTGTTTTTTAGAATCGCAACCGTCTGGATAGAACCTGGACCAGGTGACGCTGAGTGAGATCCATGTCTGAGCCAGAGGTCATCCCCCTCTGCCTTGGGATCCCTGAGCGGATCGATCTACTCGTAAATCCAGCTTGTGAGGCTAGGAGACCAATCCATCACCTCTGTCTCGCCAAACCAGAGAGCGATCTCCTGCTCAGCCGTTTCCGGAGCATCGGATCCATGAATGATGTTGCGGCCAATATCGATCCCAAAGTCACCGCGAAGGGTACCAGGTTCAGCATCGAGGGGATTGGTTTTGCCGATCATTTTGCGGGCGGTGGCGATCACATTTTTGCCTTCCCAGACCATAGCAACGACTGGACCGGAGGTAATAAACTCAACCAGCCCTTTGAAGAATGGCTTTTCCTTGTGCTCCCCATAATGAGTCTCAGCTAAGGTTTGACTGACCTGGATCAGTTTCAGGCCCACCAGCTTAAATCCACGAGACTCAAACCGCTGAATGATCTGGCCGACCAGTTGCCGCTGAACTCCATCCGGCTTAATGGCGATGAACGTGCGTTCCACAGTGTCTACTCTCTTGCAGTCAAGATCGCTATCAACCTACCA
>CAZONZ010000213.1:1238-7199 GCA_964581005.1 uncultured bacterium | reverse complement strand
TAAACAGGAGTGCTTGCCTGAACCACCCGCTCCAAAAAATTCTGGGGGGAATTGGGGTTAAAGGAATCTGGATCGATCAGTGTTTCAAGAATGTGATCTATAATCTCATCTGTATCCATTTGTGCATTAATAAGAGGCGCTAGGAGTTGATCCATAGCCCCATTGAGGATATGTGAGCGGATTTCAGATAACAAAAATACAGCTTCTGACTCTATTATTTCTACATGAAAGCAGTCACGGAACTTCAATTTTTTGGACATGAGATCACCTTCGTTGACGTGGTCAGATGCTGAGCTTAAGGGATACAGCCTTTTCGCCGATTATTAAGTACGGGCTTAATCTCCTCTCAATTCACGAAAGGGCTGTAACTAATAACCAATAACAAGGTTGGGTTTGTAGGAAGAAGGTGATTACCTTGTTGGGTGTACAGTTTAGCTGAGTAAAGTAATCTCCCCCTTCCTAATCCTAGAATCTTGGGATTCCTGAGTGTGAGCCTGTGTTTTAGCCTCCTGAACTCATGGGGATATAGGGATATGGAGGATAGCATTCCTGGTCATTTTGATTGTTGACCCACTCGCGCAAGTCATCATCAGAGACAACTTCTTTGCTAGGGCGAGGTGGGATCGGTAAGGCCAAGTGCATAAAACCAACGCTGCCAGGTAATGTTCCAGGCAACTCAGTGATCGAGGCATAGAAGCTGTTCCAGTTTGGAGTGATCACGACCTCACCGTACAACTCTTTTAGATTAACGTTGGCTTTTGCCTTCAGTAAAGCCTGGATTTCTTGATCACTCCCGTGCGTGAGAATGCAGAGATCGTGTAATGCTTCGTCTTTCTCCTCTGGGGTTGCCGTTGATCCATAGACGTTCAGCCAGATCTTGGCAGTGAATTGAGAAATTCGCTTACCCTGCTTGAGATATTCCCGAAAGTGATCTTCGCCCCCTTGCCAAGTCGATGTTTGATCATCCTTGGCCTGAGTATCGGCTTGAGTTGGCTTCACTGTACTCTGAATAGCAACAGTTTTGAAGAGTGCTTCACTGGTTTTGCGATGGCGCTCTAGAATCAGATCTCTGGGGCTCTTGCGACTTCCTGCATCTGTCATAGTTCCTTCCTTGATCGATCCACAATTTCTCAGATGCTATCATACTCAAGTGGACTAGGATAGTAGAGTTGACGATTTTGGCAAGCTCTTTAACCCATTCGCCTTTGAGACGATGAGTAAAGCTCTAGAGGGAAAAGTTGCTCTGGTAACAGGAGGAGGATCGGGAATTGGGAAAGCAACCGCGATGACTCTGGCGCGAGAGGGGGCGAGGGTTGTCGTTGCCGATATCAATACCGAAAGGGGTGAGGCGACAGCTCACTTGATCCAAACTCTCCAAGGGGAAGCCATATATATCCCTGTGGACGTGACTCAATCCGACCAGGTTGAAGCAATGCTCAACCAGATTGTCGCAGTTTATGGTCACTTAGACTGTGCTCACAATAATGCGGGGGTGGCAGGGTTGGCAGATTCGATCCCAGTTCCTACGGCTGAGCTGACAGAGGCTGCTTGGGACTATACGATCAATATCAATTTGAAAGGTGTTTGGTTATGCATGAAGTATGAGATCCAGCAGATGCTCAAGCAAGGGGGAGGAAGTATTGTCAACTCAGCATCTATCTTTGGCTTGGTTGGGTTCCGCTTGATGGCTGCCTATACCGCGAGTAAACATGGGGTGATTGGGCTCACCAAAACTGCAGCCTTAGAGTATGCTCAGTCAGGGATCCGGATCAATGCGGTTTGCCCCGGCTTAACGCTAACCCCGATGGCTGAACAGATGGGAGAACTGATCTATCGCAGCCGCTACCCCAACTTATCAGAACAAGCCCTGGAACACCAGCCGATGGGGCGATTGGCCAATCCTGTTGAGATTGCAGAAGCTGTTGTCTGGCTTTGCTCGGATGCTGCATCCTTCGTAACTGGGCAGACCCTGACGATCGATGGCGGCTACCTGGCTCAGTAGGTTTTTCATATGAGGCAGCAACATCTGAACGCGTGAATCATAGTTTTGTAACGAGCTCGAACAAACCGCGGATGAACCTGGCTAGGGAGGGGATAGAGCTGGGATGACAATGACCATTCGGGGACAGAAGTTCCGATCGACAAAAGGATTTTGGCAAGGAACCCACCGCACCATTTCGCCCACTCAAACCCTCTCAACGATCCGATCCTATTTTCCTGGGGTGGGTCTAACCCGCTTGAGCAACATCACTCATCTCGATCGAGTGGGCATTCCTGTAACCCAAGCTATCCGCCCCAATAGCGCAACTTTGACAGTGTCCTCTGGCAAAGGATTAAGCTTGGAGGCTGCACTGGTGTCAGCGGCAATGGAAGCTATTGAACTGTATTGTGCGGAGGCAGCTCAACTTCCTGTAATCAGGAGCTCGTATAGTGATCTCGTTACAGCTTCTCCTTGTATTCCCATTGAAAAACTCCCAACAACTCAACATAGTCTTTTTCACAGTCGTTCCCCTGAGCTCTGGTGTTTCGGCTGGGATCTGATCCAGGCTCAAGAGGTTGCCGTCCCTCTAGAATTGGTGATCCTGGACTACCGACTACGGCATCACCATTGGTCAGCCTTACTTTCATTTGAGATGAGCTCTAATGGATTAGCATCGGGAAACGATGTGTTGGAAGCGATCACATCAGCACTACTGGAATTGGTGGAACGTGATGCGACAGCTTGTTTGACTTACGCCCAATCCCAGGTTGGCTATCAGAAGCCCATGCTAAACCTGGAAACGATCCCGTCAGATTCCGTCCAGCAACTTCTGGATCAATTTCGCTCAGCCGATCTGACTCCTCTACTGTTGGACTGTACGGTTGATACAGAGATTCCCGTTTACGAAGCGTGCTGTTACTCAGCTCACCAGGATCTGATCCCTATTTGTCATGGTTACGGTGCCCATCTTGATCCTCATCTTGCCATGCTACGGGCTCTCACTGAAGCGGCGCAAACCCGTGCGATCGCTATTTCGGGGGCACGAGATGATTTTTTTCAGTCCTATTACACCAGCTACTGGCTGGGGGATGGCCGTCGTGCAATTGCCGCTTTAGAAGCTTCTCAGCCCACTGTCGATGCTCGCTTGCGTTATTCGATCGCCACAGACACCTTTGAGGATGATATTACTTTGATCTTGACTAAACTCCGCCAGATCGGTTGCCAACAAGCCATCATCTTCGATCTGACTCCTCCAGAGTGGGAGATCTCTGTTGTACGAGTGATTGTTCCAGGCTTAGAGGGATACCGCCCCCACGACTACCGCCCCAAAGATCGAGCCTTAGCCTTCTCTGACTCTCTTTGTCCCAAACGTTCTTAATCTTTTCCTTTGATCGATCGGGGCGACGTGATGAGTAAACTCAGTAAATCCTAGCCGTTGAAATCAACAGTTGAGAGTTTAAGGATGGAGAAGCAATCATGATTATTGTGTTGGTGCGCCTGTTGATCAGTACAGCCCTAGCATTCATCATTTTCACGTCTGGATCTAGTGTCCAGGCAGGTTCTCTCAAACGGATCAATCCCCCCGAATTACCAGATCCAACCCCGTTCTATACCCAAGTGACAGTAGCTTCTCCCCATGCCCAACTTGTGTTTATTGCTGGACAATACGGCCCTAATGGTTTTGATCAAGAAGGAAAGCCGATTTTCTCGGATGACTTAGGCACTCAGATCAACCGCAGCTTTGACAATCTAAAAATTGCCCTGGAAGCTGCTGGTGCCAAACCCGAAGATGTCGCAAAAACAACTGTCTTGATCGTAGATTACACTCCAGCTGCACTTGAACCTCTCGCTGCCGCAACAGCAAAGTTGTGGGGGAATGACGTTCCTGCAGCTACATTGATGGGAGTCCCCCAACTAGCATTTGAGGACCAGCTATTTGAGATCGAAGCTTTTGTGATCATCCTCGATCAGATGGCATCTGAGGATCATGAATGAATTGTGTTGTCTTTTTAGGACCCTCGCTATCGTTGAATCAGGCAAAAGCTGAGCTGGATGCAATCTATCTACCTCCTGCCGCTCAATCCGATCTCATTTCAGCGGTTCGGATCTATCATCCTGAAGTAATTGCTCTCATTGACGGAACCTTTTTGACTCGTCCTTCAGTGTGGCATAAAGAGATCCTCTACGCCTTGAGTCAGGGGATCCATGTCTATGGAGCAAGCAGCATGGGGGCCTTACGAGCGGCTGAGCTTGAGTCTTTTGGGATGGTTGGAGTCGGCCAGATCTATCAAATGTATGCCAGTGGATCCCTGATGGATGACGATGAAGTCGCTCTTGTCTATGGATCGGCAGAAACGGGATATCAGCCGTTGAGTGTGCCCATGATCAATGTTCGAGCGACTCTCCAATTGGCTCAAGCTCAAGGGATCCTGAGTGCTGATCGATCAGCTCAACTAATCGGGTTAGCCAAATCGATCTACTTTGCTGAACGCACATTTTCGGCTATTTTTCAACAGGCGAGCATAGCGGGGATCGATGCAGAGGTTTTGTCTGATCTTAAGGATTTTATGGATCGGAATTATGTTGACTTAAAGCGCCAGGATGCTCTGTTATTACTAAAAACTTTACGAGATCAGAAGATCCCTCGCTCAAATGATCACGATTTAGAATCGCTTCCCTCAAGTCCAGACTTTGATCTGGCCCAAACTCATGTTTATGCGGCCTTACAAGAGTGTGATCGACAAGTCCGACGTCAAGGCGTTCAGATCCCGTTACGACGGATCGCCGAATCCGTTGCACTGCACACACCTGACTTTGAGGATCTCAACGTTCATAGCTTGAATCGACTTTTGACTCAGGTTCTGGCTACTTTACTGGAGATCACAGTTGATCCAGCAGCCATTGAACAGGAAAAACAGCGGTTTCGGGTGAACCATCGTCTTCAGCAAGCGGCAGACTTCGATCAGTGGCTCCAGGATAATGATCTGAGTGAAGCAGAATTTGAGGCGTTGATGCAGGAGTTAGCGGTCTGTCGGCATCTGCATCGCTGGTTCCTGAATCGGCAGGCTTATCAGCGCAATGTGAAAGGGATCTTGGATGAGCTGCGACTTCAAAACCTCTATTCAATCTGGGCTAATGCTGTGGCTGATCAAGAACGAGTTTTGCAGGATCACCATGTGGATCTTAATGATCCGATCTACCGCAATCTCTCGTTAGTCGATCTGCTGCGAGATCATGTTAGGAAAACTGACTTTCAAATTCCTGGTGTTTCCTTGTCCGAATGGATCTTTGAGGCAGGTTTTCTGAGTCTAGCTTGCTTCCAAGTTGAATTAATCCGGGCCAAAGCTGCAAGGGATGCAGATTCCAGCCCAAACCAGGATCTAACCTGATCATGTGAGGTATTCAAGAAATTAAAGTGAAGTTGCTTATTTGAGAAATGCAGAGCGAGCAGTTTGAGTTTGTTCTAACAGCAAATGGATCTCTGCCCATTGCTTCTGATCGATGAGGTGGATCATGTGATCAAGATGCTGGCGATAGTCAATCAGGGTCTGGCGTAGAGCGATCGAGTTGAACTCAGCCATTGCAGTTCCCAGATCAGGATTGCCCCCGCCGACGCGACTGGTATCTCGAAAGCCGCTACTGGCCAGTCGTTGAGCCAACTGTAGTACGTGAGGATCGGGTTCGGCTTGACAAGCTGCAATCAGGCTGGCACTAATCATCACCGGCAAATGGCTAATCCAGGCGACGGCCCGATCATGATGCTCTGGATCCGCGATCACACAGGTGGATTTGAGATCGGAGATCAAGCGTTGGAGTCGATCGATGGCCACGGTGGGAGTGTGCGGTAGAGGGGTGAGGACATAAGGCCGATCCACAAAGAGATACTCCAAGGCTGCCATGATCCCTTGGTCCGCTGTACCTGCCATCGGGTGCCCTCCCAAAAAGTTAGGCCAGAGTTGCGTTGCAGGGGCAGTGATCGG
>CAZONZ010000213.1:0-1138 GCA_964581005.1 uncultured bacterium | reverse complement strand
CCCAATCCCACAATAGCGATCTGCATAGGTTCCCACTCAATCCTGTATGTCGTGATCGTCATGATCTTGCCACGTTATCCTCTATGAGTTCTTCGGGGATACAGATGATCGAGAGATCAAGAGTTCATCCGTGGATCCATTCCCCATAACCGTCCAAAGTCTGGAACCCAACGGGCTAAACTTAAACCGTCAAGAAGCGTCTTAAATTCCAAGCCTGTTTTTCTATTTTGCTAGGTGTCTGCATGATTCTTGCCCCAGCGTCTCCCCCACCTCAATCTGCAGTCCGTGCAGGATCCCCCACCTGGATCCTGTTGCTGAGTTTCTCGGTCTGGATCTCTTTGATCACAGGTTGTGAAGCAGATCCTAGTCCCTCAGCAGCAACCCAAACTCAGGCCAATACCCCATCTGGAGCAGCTGCTCCTGGATCAAGTCAAGCGGTTGCGCCTGATCAAAGAGCTGAATCTCAAGCATCTGATGAGAGACCTCCAGTGGTTGATGTGATGGTGACTCAGACCGGATCGTTAGAGGGGGATCTCGACTATACCGGAACCACACAACCTGCCCGTTGGGTTTCGCTCCGATCGCGGATTGAGGGCCAGTTATTGAATTTGGAGGTGGACACCGGCGATCCGGTTGAAGCTGGACAGATGATTGGGGAGATCGATGCCATTTTGTTGCAGGCAGTCCTAACTCAAGCACAAGCAGAGCTAGCCGCTTCACGATCGGACGTGGCACGGGCTGAGGCTCAGGTGGAGAGTGCCCGCAATCAAGTTGAGCAGGCTCGGATTCAATTTGAACAAGCTCAAGCGGATGCCCAACGCTTGCAAGATCTTGTGGCCCAAGGTGCGGTTTCAACCCAGCAGGCTGAACTGGCTCAAACAGCGGCTGAAGCGGCGGAGCAATCTCTCCGGATCGCCCAACAACAGGTCCGAAACCTTGAACAAGCTGTGATCGCGGCTCAGGGACGAGAGGAGGCTCAACAAGCTGTTGTGGATCAAGCCGAAGAACGCCAAACCTATGCTCGTCTAGAGGCTCCGATCACAGGGATCGTGTTGCAACGCGCGAGTGAACCTGGAAATTTAGTTCGATCCGGTGACGAGATTTTAACTCTGGGAGACTTTAGTGACATTACCGTTGA
>CAZONZ010000212.1:3477-7209 GCA_964581005.1 uncultured bacterium | reverse complement strand
CCCTTCGATCAGCGACCAGAATCTTGATTGACTTGAGGTTCTTGAGGTTCTTAAGGTTATTGAGTTCCTTCAATTCACCATCCCCCGTACACGTTCTGCAGAGTCAAGGTGAAAGGTTAGCACCATGAGTATCCCTTCAGAATCCGATCTCAAAGATAAGGTCACGATCATTACGGGCGGAGGCAGCGGCATTGGACGGGCCTGTGCCAACCTGCTGTTTCAGTATCAGAGCAAACTGCTTCTGGTCGATCTCAACCCCAACGGCTTGAATGAAACGATCGAGGGGCTAAAAGCCTTTGGCAACCCTGAAGGTAGGGTGAGCAGCATGGCCCTGAACATCACCATCAAAGATGACATGACCCGCATGGCCGACCAAGCTCTAGAGCAATTTGGTCGGATCGATCATTTAATTGCCTCAGCCGGGATCCTGCGAGCTGGCCCCAGCCTCAAGCCCTTTCATGAGATCACTCCGGATGAATGGGACAAAGTTGTGCGCACCAACTTGACCGGCACCTTTTTGAGCAATCAAGCTGTGCTTCCCGCCATGCTGAATCAGCGACAGGGAGATATCATCAACATTTCTTCGATCTCAGGGCGGCAGGGCCGAGCCTTTGACTCAGCCTACTCCGCCTCTAAAGCAGGGATCATTGGCCTATCGGAGGCATTGGCAGAAGAGGTTTCCAACTCTGGGATCCGGGTTCAAGCCCTCTTACCGGACGCTGTCGATACTCCTCTCTGGAACCAAAATGATGCGAAAGCGATCAAACCTACCGTTAGTCTCACACCGGAACGGGTCGCAGAATTCATTATTTACCTGATCGCTCTACCCAGAGATACGTTCTTACTCAACCCCGTGATCGCCGCTTTCAAAACTCGCCGCAAACGCCCCAAAGTTGGCTAAACTCTATCCTTGCTGTTGATCCAACCTTGGTCAGATTTTGTCAGTCACTCTGATCCAATGGATGGGGCAGCGGAACATCTGAGATCAGGGGGATCTCAGGGGTTATCCCTCAGGCCAGTGCTTTAAGCCCAATCTGAGGAGGGCGAATCTGAGCTAACTGAGAGTAGGGCGATCCTTTTGTGAGCATCGCCTGCTGCATGCGTTCAACCTGCTGATCCAAGGCCGCCAGTCCAGCTCGTTTGGCTGATTCCCAGCTAGAAAATAACGGGGATCGCTCACACGAACGATTGTTGATGTTGTGGATATCGTAAATGAATCCGATCAGCTTGTGATTCCGGTAAATCGCCTGAATGTAGAGGCTGAAGAACTGTGTGCGATCAACAAGCTCAGTGTAGGGACGACGGGAAGCTCTGGCAACGTTTCTCACAACGATCTCTCCTGGTGGGTAACCTACGGGTATGACACAACTGCGGGGACAACAGTTTGCACGACGCAGTTAAAGCGAAAACAGCGTAGAGCAGAAGCCTGCCTCGCACCAACGAATAAGCAAAGACACTCATATGAGCAGCCTCAACGCAGAGAGAGGCTACTTTCGCCAAAGGTTTGCGGCAAACATTCCTCCCCTGATCTTGCCCTTTTTTATACACTATTACGTTCAGCGAATATGCGTAACTTTAGACCTAGAAAGGATAGTAGTCAATATAACTAACTTTCCAGCATTTGAATTCTTTTCCAATGATTTGTCTATAAAATTTGAATGGAGGGGGAAATGCTAGCCTAGAGCCGCAAAGATAGCATTCAAACGAACAACCATCCCAAGGGAACCACCATGGATCGGCGCACCTTTATCACCACATTGCTCAGTTTCTCAATGATGAGCTGTCAGGGCCAAAGTTCCACAGGATCAGCGATCGCAAGACAGCCTCAAGGCTCGATCACACCTGTCAACCAGAGTGTCCCCAGTACAGAGGAAATCATGGCTTGGATCCGTGAGATTGTGTCATTAGGAGAACGAAGACCCGGAGATCTAGGGGATCAGCGGATGGAAGAGTATGTTCAAAATCAGTTCAGATTGCTGGGTTTAGAAAACATTCGTTTACAGGACGTTCCAAATACAATCCGATGGGATCCCGGTAATCCCGCCCTAGTGGTGACAGGAAGCGCAACTTCGATCACGGTTCCTTGCTTTCCGTTTGCTCGTCAAGCGTTTAATAGCACCGTTAGTGGCGACGTGGTTGCCTTTGACAACAGTATGCTTGATCAGAATCTGAGTAGCAAGATCGTTCTGTTTGATTATCCTTTGTCGGAAGGTGAGCAAGCTGCCGTCGCCAGGAGAGCAACTTGGGTCTACGATCCAGACGGCACCATTAACGAGTCTGCTCATATTGTTCCTCTAACCCAGAACTCTCCCGTAGCTGGCCAGATCAATGCTCTCATCGCCCAGAACCCTACCGCGATCCTGGCCGTTCTAAGCAACTATTTTGACTCCCACCAGATCTTTGGACGCCAAACCGGGGGCCGGGATCGCAATACCCCAGATAACGTCCCGATCGTGTGGATCAGCCCTCGCAGTGGCCAGGAGATCCGCCAACGGCTCCAGCAAGGCTCGTTACAAGCTCAACTGACTCTCAACTCCAGCCTCAGCGAAGTGACAACCCACAATGTGATGGGGGAACTTCCTGGAGCCACAGATGAGTTAGTCGTGATCGCCAGTCACCATGATGCCCCCTTCGCCTCAGCCGTGGAAGACGGTAGCGGGGTTGCGTTAGTGCTGGCCCAAGCCCACTATTGGTCGCAGATCCCAGTCGATCAACGCCCCCATCGGATGCTGTTTTTAACAACGGCAGCCCACTTTTCTGGAGTCGCAGGCACGATCACCTTCGTTCAAGATCAAGCCTTGATGGATCGGATCGTTTTAGAAATCCATCTTGAACATGCCGCAACAGAGTATGCCATTCGAGATCAGCAGCTGGTCAACCTGAACCGAACTGAACCCCGATGGCTCTTTACAGCCTGTGTCCCCCAATTGCAAGAAGCCGTTCGAGAGGCGATCACCACCGAAGATGTCCGACGAACCCTGATGTTAGAACCCAGATTCTTTGGACGGTTTCCGGCTAGTGATGGTGGACCTTTCTACACCAAAGGGGTACCCCTCGTGAACCATGTCACGATCCCGGTCTACCTAACAGATGCCCAGGATACCCTCGACAAGGTCGATCAGGCCCTTCTGGTTCCGCTAACACGGGCTGCGATCCGGATTGTGAACTCAACAGCAAGTCAAACCGCAGGAAGCATGCGCCGATCCAACAACCGACGCTGCCCCCCGCTGCAGTAACCCAGGCTTCAAGGATCCCGGCATCCTCCGCGTAGTACAGGGGGATGCCATACTGGGCTGGCCTCGCTTGGAATAATGGGATCAGCAGCTGCGTCTGAATCAGGCTCTGATCCTTCTGACAAGGGATTGATTACGGGCTGGGTAGTATGTCGAATTAGGGATGGGTTATCTGGAGATTGCGTCCTAGGAGTGGACGAGAGTTCCCTAAGGATCGATTGGACCCTCTTATGAGATTTCTCCGAAGTATGGGGATCTGAGTCTGATGGATCGAGGCAAACAGGATCCGGAGATGAGGACACAGAGAGGGGATCGTGAATCAATCCCTGGAGCTGGAGCTGACGATGGAAAAATACCTGAGTGAGATCCTGTTGTTTGGAGCGTGTCAAGTCGGAGGAAGATTGCTGTTGCCGTTCCGAAGGGGGTGAAGGGGGAATGGATTCAGGTTCCTGCTGGGGATCCTCTGGAGAAAAGGGATCCTCTGGAGAAAAGGGATCCT
>CAZONZ010000212.1:0-3377 GCA_964581005.1 uncultured bacterium | reverse complement strand
GGGATCCTCTGGAGAAAAGGGATCCTCTGGAGAAAAGGGATCCTGGGGAAGGGGCTGAGGGAGGTTGAAGGAGGTTGGGGCAGGAGTTGGCTGATGGGGTTGTGGGGCTTGTGGATCCGTAAATTCTAAATTGGGATCGGGAGAAGACAGGGTAGGTGTATGACCCCCCTCCTGTATGTTCACTTTTTCAGGGGGGGGGGATACCGATTGGGTCTCAGGGCTTTGCTGGCGTCGTTCCAGGATTGACATGAGGAAAGACCAACGTTCTGGATCGATTCGGTAAACCTTGACCTGGTGGCCGCGAGATCCCTGATAGCGAATCTTGATTGAGATCCCCAGCTGTCGGAACATGTGCCTCAGGATCCAGATGTTATTGGCGTGGGCTGGATCGGTGGGAATCGTTAAGTTCAAATGCTTCTTGACATCAGTTCTGAACTGCCTAACTCGGTTGCCTAGTGCTTCCAGATCACTGTTTTTCCACTCTTGGTCCGGATCTAGGTAGTCCAATAAACCCAGTTGCTCTCGCACAAACCGACGGAGCTCATAGCAGGGTTGATCGGGAATGAAGATCCCAGCCCGCCACTGTGTTTGTCGATTCATGGCGTCGAGATCACGAGCTGTTGCATAGGTGGATCCGTAGAGAAGGGATTCCAGCTCCAGGATCTGACCGCGTAGCTTGCCCCCTTGATCGAGCTCGACCAACTCTGGTGTGATCTCCTCCAGCTTGTAGAACTCGCAGAGCCGGGTTTTTATCTCATTCAAGTGATCGGTTGGAGAACGGTGTTCCTGGGATTGGAGCGACTGTATCTCGCTGCGAGAAAGAGATCGGGCGTTGGCAACGGCTCTGTAGTGAGCTTGTCGAGTTTCCTGTTGAGCTGCTTTTAGGTGATCTCGATCGGATTGAGCTGAAGTAGGGGAGATGATTTCAATGGAGTGGCCTTCATAACTGAGACGAGCCAGGACCTGATCCCGTAACGAGCTCATAGAGGCGTTTGTTAGAGCTGTGTAGGTGCTCCACAGATCGATATGGGGGTTATGGGTCCAATCTTGAATCGGCTCGATCAGGGGGCTTAAATCGGGGTTCAGGCTAATCCGGATCAAACTGGTTTCTCGATCCCATTGCTGAGTCAGAGCCGCCTTGACTTGAGGAGCGGATGTACTGCGGCTCACCTTCGAGAAGTTGGATCCCACGGAGCGAGTCCAGATGATCCGGGGGATCGGGGGGCGCACCCGTCCGAGGGCTTGAGCAATGCCTGCATCCGTCAGCACTCCGGTGAATAGGCCAAAGCACAGATCAAAGTGATCCACCTCGATCGAGACTCCGGTGGCCAAGCTGGGAGTGGTAATCAAGACATCAACCGATTGGACTCGTTGATTGATATTGCGGACGAACTCGACTTCTTCGGGACCGCCAGACGTTTCGGAGTTGATCACCATCACGCGCAGATCCGGGTGGTGTCGGCGCAAGTCTTCGATCAGGGCGTGGATAGCCTTGCAACGGGAGAGTCCGTCCGTCGTCACAAAGCATTTCTGGCCTGCCGTGACTGCCGCTAAGATCCGGCTGATCAGATCTTCTGGCTGAGCACTGTCCACTACCTGGATGGGGTAGCCTTGGGGCTGAAAGCTGTTATGGAGCAGATGGACTGAGCTGGGTTGGCCTCGGAGGGTTTGCAAATACTTGATCTCGGCATCTGTGATATCGGCACTAGCCACGATCACCCGACCGGCAACTTTGATCAGTTCCTGAAAGCGAGCCAAGAGTGCGGGACGTTTCCCCCCCTGGTTGGTGGTGGAAGACAGCAGCAAATGACGCAGCACCTGATCCACTTCATCAATGACCAGATCGGCTCCCTCAAAGTCGCGGAAGTCAATGGCCATCAGTGAGTCGATGCAGAGCCCAATTCGGGAGGTCGATCGGTTCCCTTCAGCAATCCAGCGGTGGGTGCCATGGTCAGCATTTAGCCCGCTTGCCTGATCCAGATCGCTGCGCCAATCGACGTTGATCCGTTCACAGAGATTGCGTCCCAGACAGATCCGATGGGTGAGAACCAGCACGTTAAGGGTGTTGGCAACCATGTGACCGAGGAGCAGAGTTTTGCCAGTACCTTTGGCAGATCGGATAGCAATGATGCTCTGATCAAGACTCCGGATCGAGGGTGTGATCTGGAGTTGGGCTTGCTGAACTGATTCGGAGATGGGGTGAGTTTGCTGGCGTTGGTGGTGGATCTGCCAGTGCCAATGGGTGAGGGGTTGGGCTTTTGCTTGGGCTAAGTCAAAGGCCGATCGACCCTGGGCAGCCATGAAGTCATCGACCCCTTTCTCTGGACCTGGAAGCGAGATCACGGTGACGCGACAGCCTGCTTCAGCGAAAAGCTGACCTGTCTTCCAGGTGGCTAGCTGGACGGCTCGACGGGTTTTGGGTTTGGTTTCGTAGTCAAAGCAGAACTGGATCGGTCTTCCGGGTTGGGCGAACGCCTGCAGATCGCTAATCAGATGGGCTGGAGTTGAGTCTGATCCTTTTCGTCTGCCGTTCCAGATCCCTGGGAGGCCAATAGCCACCAAGCCTTGGCTGAGTAAGCAGGCCGCCTTCTTGGCTCCTTCCGTGATGATCACCTCGATCTGGGGGTGTTCCAGAACCCAGGGCCAAAACGTCAATTTTTGACCGTCGTTGGTTTCCGTCTCAGGAATGCCGTCTGATCGGAGCTTGAGATGGGTTGGGATCTGGTAGTGCTCAGCGATCGCCCACCATGCGGTGATATCGACATTCAGGAAGAGGGCCAGGGTTGGATAGCCCGTGGGGTGCTCATATTTGCGGATCTTGCTGTTGGCATCTAGGCGAGGCTGATCGGGCTTAAATGGCCCCCATGAGCGAGGGATGCCAGTTTGCGGGTCGAGGGTATCGCAGTACCAACCCGATTCGAAGGGGCATATGCGGCGGCGGTGTTCTGACTGCCAGTTGAGCCAGTAGCGGATCAGAGTGTTATCGGCGGTGCTGATGAAGTTGAGAACAGCAATCGAGTCTCGGATCCCACTCGACCGAAATTCCTGTCGATGTCGAGCCTGGATCGAGTGGTTGGAGAAACCAGAGAATCGAGAGCTATCTACTCCCTCTGGTTCACCTGTTTCGTAGTGGGTCTGTTCTGACATTCCCCGATCAAAATTCTCAGCTGATCTGGTTTTATCAGACGTGCAATAGTGCCTTTTTTTGTAATATTACAAGTCAACCGTAGAAGTTGAAAAAATGATACATAGCCAAAATCGCTGGAATCCTTATCGGGCCTAGAGCGATCTCCGTATATTAGACAAGTTTGGGGGGGGGGTTCTAGAGTCAAAAATAGATTATAAAAAAGTTTTTTTTGGAGTTTGGTGGGGGGTTT
>CAZONZ010000211.1:0-7210 GCA_964581005.1 uncultured bacterium | reverse complement strand
TCCCAAGGAGCTGCAATCCCTCTGGACAGAACTCCGGGATCTGCAACGGCAGTGGACAAAACCAAGCGCAAGCCACTCTCCAGCCCGGATTCCTTAGATCCCAACTAGAGATCCCAACCCGATCCCAACCCCCTCCTCAAAGGGCACGATCTAACGGTAGCGGTTCTGTCTTGACATCAAAGACTTGCTCCGATCCATCGCGCTTCACAACGAGGGTGATCATCTGATCAATTCCTGTCATTTCTACTTGCTGTTGAACTTGCAGTGAATGCAGGATGGGTTGATCATTGATCTGAGTGAGGACATCCCCAGACTCTAAGCCAGCCCTTGCTGCAGGCGAGTTCGGGATCACATCCACAATCAAAACACCCACCTCTGACTCGATCGTGAAACCAGCTTCCGGATCGTTATTGATCTGTTGCTGCAGTTCTGGTGTGAGGGTGATCATCCGAATGCCCAAAAATGCATGTTCAACCTTGCCGGTTGCAATCAACTGATTGGCAATGGACTTCGCTCGATTGATCGGGATCGCAAATCCCAAACTTTGAGCGCCTTCGATAATAGCCGTATTGACTCCGATTACTTCTCCTGCTGCATTTAACAGCGGTCCCCCAGAGTTCCCCGGATTGACCGCCGCATCCGTTTGAATAAAAGCAACTCGTTTATCTGGCACGCCAATCTCACCTGCGGTTCGATCCACTGCACTGATGATCCCAACCGTGACGGTGCTATCCAACCCCAGCGGATTCCCAATCGCAATGGCCCAGGCTCCAGGTTTGATCTGATCAGAATCGCCCATCTCAACGGTAGGGAGATCCGCTCCTTCGATCTGAACTACAGCAACATCAGTCAGGGGATCCGCACCTCGGACAACTCCTTCAAACACGCGGCCATCCTGAAGTGTGACGCTGACGTGATCGCTGCCATCCACCACATGAGCATTGGTCATGATCGTGCCATCCGTACTGATGATGAACCCGGATCCAGTGCCATGTTCTTGATATTCATCCGGCCATGGTCCTGGTAGCTTCGGGACTCGGCGTTGCGGAAGGTTGGGGAATTCTGGCAGATCCGAATCACGGTTGAGTTGAACCGTCCGATCGGCGTCGATCCGCACGACGGCAGGCCCAACCTGTTCAGCCGCAACCACAATAAAGTTATCTTGCTCTCCACGTTCAAGCTGAGGAATACTCAGATCCGGGTTGGAGGACGGAGAAAGCTCGTTTGGGGGTTGATCGTTGGTCCGATCAAACAGGTTTTCCAGAGGCTCCAATGAGATCCATTGGCTCAAGCTAGACATGGGCAGATCGACTTGGGCAAGCCAGATCCCTCCAGCCAGACCACCGCCAAATAACATCAATCCCAAAACTGTCTGCTGTAGGTAACGCCCCATAGTTGCCTCGCTTCGTCCTAAGCTTGTTGATGGATCCCTTCGATCAGAGGTAAAGGCTGTCCAATGTGATGGGATCAACTGGTTGGATCAACTCAATAGACCTGATCGGGAGGAGTCAAGTTCACTCACGCTAGCAAATCGATGGATGAAACCGGGAGGGATGGAAGCGAAGAGGTGAGGCTTAAATGAGAAGATGAGGATCAACCTGATGATCATGGCTTGAGGAAGGAGAGATTCAGATGCAAACTCCAGAATGGATCAACTTTGTTTTCGGCGGGCTAGCGATTGCGATCTTGATTGGCGGCTTTCTGATGATGTATACCACCGCTTGGACTGGACGACGGAATCGATGAGTTCAGATCGCAACCTTCAGGCGTCATCTCTTGCTCTCCATATAGGCTAAACATGGCTGTATCTGATCGCGCATGGTGATCGGATCAGCATGATAATGATGCCTGTGCCCTGGTAAAACCCATTGAAGTGATCAAGAGTGATCACAGGCTTGGAGTTGCTGCACTTGCTCGATTCTGGGATCATTGCTCAGAGCCCATTCAAGATCGACTGCAACAGTAACCCACCCATGGCAATTGTCCCGATCACAATGGCCAAGATATACAACTGCATTCGGCCTGACATCGTATACTTCAGACCCTCAGCTCCCAAGATCAACACCAACCCGATCCCATTCACCAACCCATCCACAATAAATCGATCAAACCAATCCAGGATCCGTGCCCCTAGACCGACCGGGATCACCACCACAAAACGGTAGAGCTTTTCAACATAAAAGTCATACGCCAATAGATCTTGAACCGCTTTCCAGGGCAGATCGATCGGTTTTGGTTTGCTCTGATCCAGGTAGAAGATCCCTCCGATGATCGTTCCCGCGAGACCGGATCCCACCAATAGCAGCGTCGATCGTTGCAGAGACGGGGTCCACTCTACAGGCAAGAGGTGCCAGGTCGAAAGTAGTAAGGGGGTTAGCAGGTTCAGGATCACCATGAACACGATCGGGATCGCCATCGGCCAAGCAACTTCTGGAGCCCGCCGACTTTTTAGTTTCGGTGATCCTTCAAAGACTAGGCCCAAGACTCGGATCACGTTCAACGCAGTCAGTCCATTCACAGCCAACAGGATCACGAGTAACCAGGGCTGAGTGTCTAGAAACACGTCCACCAAATCCAACATGGACCAGAAACTTCCCAAGGGCAGCAAGGCCACCATACTGGATCCACCGATCGCAAATGCCGCCCAGGTTGCAGGCATCCGAGTCCGCAGTCCCCCTAACTCCGTCACGTTTTGGGTGACACAGGTGAGAATGATCGAGCCGATCCCCATGAAAAGGAGCGATTTGGCCAGGGCATGAGTTAGCAAAAACACCAAGGCTGCGTTGGGTTGCTGGATCCCGACTGCCACAAACACCAACCCTAGATAAGCACTTGTGGTGTGCGAGAAGGTTCGTTTGATATCGATCTGGGCAATCGCAACCAGTGAAGATCCGACGGCAGTTAGGGAGCCCAACAGGATCAACGTTGACGAAACGATCGGTGAGAGGGCCAACACAGGTTGCAGTTTGATCAACACCCAAGCACCGCAGGCAACCACCACTGAATTTCGCAGGATCGAGGCGGGGTTAGGGCCTTCCATCGCTTCATCTAACCAGAGGTGCAAGGGAAACTGAGCACATTTCCCCGTTGGCCCCGCCAGCAAGGCCAAGCCCAACAACGCGGCGGCCCACGGTGCAAGATCCGCTGTCTGCGCCCAAGCACTTAGATCAGAAAAATTCAAACTTCCTGTCAGCGTCATCAGGGCGACAACGCCCATCAGCAGAAGCATATCCCCAATTCGTTTAGTCAGAAAGGCATCGCGGGCGGCGGTCACCACCAGAGGCTGAGCATACCAGAAGCCAACCAGCAAATAGGTTGAGAGGGTCAACATTTCCAGGAGGGCATAGCTGAGAAACAAGGAATTACTCAGGGCGATCCCGCTCATGGCCCCTTCAAAGAACCCCATCAAGGCATAAAACCGGGCCAGTCCCCAGTCCTTTTCCATATAACCGATCGCAAACACCTGAGCCAAGAAACTTAACCCCGTCACCAGCACCGAAGCTCCCACACTCACCGACGAGATCTCCAGCGCAAACTCAAGGTGCAGATCCAAAGCATCCAACCAGGGCACCACAAGCTGGATCGGGGGCTGATCCCAAATCTGCTGTAGGACCAAAAGCCCATGGATCAAGGGCAGGATGGTCATCATCATGTTCAGGTAGGCCGCCGGTCGGGGTCCTGTGCGTCGGACCAGCCCCACCGACCAGGGCAAAGTCAGGATCGCGCCAAGCAATCCATAGCAAGGCACCCACCAGATGGTGTCGATCAGCAACTGATTCATAACAAGCAAGTGAGGATAAATAGCGAAAGGATCATGAGTGACTCTTTAGTATTCTCTATCATTGAGCCGTTTTCGGGGGCTGATCGAAGGGATCTCCAGGTTTTTCGATCGGTTCTAAACGTTGCCGCAGTATTTGGATCGCAACCCCTGTTCCTTGTGCAGCCGCTATTTGCAAGCCCATTCTCACCAGGGGATCGAGATCAACGTTAGGGAAAAAACGACTGCTGCTTTGCGGTTGATAGCTTTGATCAGGTTGAAGCGCATAGATCAAGAGCTGCTCTCTTTTGAAGATCCAGACCTCTGGAACCTGAAGTGGTAGATAATCGTTCACATTTGAATACGAGGTTACATCAACTTCAATCACCAGATCAGGTGGCGGATCGACCTCCCAATCAAACCGATCTTTTCCAATGATATCTGAGCAATGATCAATATAAAAGCAGTAATCTGGTTCAATGCTTGCTTCGTGAGAATGCTCAAGGGTGATCGGAGTAAAGGCTTCATAATGACGACCTTGGTGATCGAGCAGCACCTTGACAAGATCGGCCAGAAAATTAGCCACTCGTCCATGTTTGGGTAGGGGACTCATCAGCCAAACTTGACCTTGACGATATTTGATCCGAGGAATCGAGCGAGATCCTCGACCCTCACAAAGACTGAGATAATCATGCCACGTTGCAGGCAAACAAACCACTGCACCGGGAGGCAGATGAATCTGATCAGAAGCAATGATTCCGTACATCATCGTGATCAAACCAAACCCATTGAGCAAACAATTGAGCAAACAGTAGTCTGATTAGCCGATGGATCGAGATCTGTTGACTGCAGGTGAGGAGTCTTTGGATCTAGCGCCTTGTCGGGGATCCACTTTAATTCCAAGCCTTTCTCAAAGATCTCATCAATTGCCACCATCTCACCCTCAGTCGTCATAAACTGATGATCTTGGGTTGCTCGAATCACAGATCCATTATCCAGTGTATACTCAAAAACTTCTTGATCTCCTCGATTATGCCATTGGACAATCGGTTGGGCATAGACGTACCCATTTGGATCAATCGAAAAGACATGACAATGGATCTGGTTCTCCACAATTTGGCCGATCGGTAAAGATCCATATTCTAATGTCAGCACTTCAGTCTCAAAAGCTAAACAGTATTCCGCAAAGGCAACCATCTGATCAAACAGTCCAGTAGCGATCTCTGGTTTCACTCCATGCTTTTTAGCCCCTTCAAGAAAGATCTCTCGATGTTTTTCCATTTCAGCAACTTTCTTTTTCCCCATCGCCCGCCGCAACAGATCCGCCTGCCCAAGCGTATAATCCGCCATATCCTGGGCGATCCGCATAATCTGTTCCTGGTAAAGGATCGTGCCATAGGTATCTTTCAAAATAGGTTCCAGGATCTCATGGGCATAGGTTACGGGAGTCCGACCATGTTTTCGATTAATAAAGTCAGGGATCATACCCGTATCAAGCGGACCAGGGCGATACAGAGCCAACACAGAGGAAATATCTTCTAAGTTTGAGGGCTTCAGATCCCGCACCACCTGTCGCATTCCCGATGATTCCAATTGAAAGATCCCTTCTAGCTCACCTCGGCTCAGGAGTTGGTAGGTCTTTGGATCATCCAAAGGCAAATTATCCAGATCAATTTTCGTCTTTTGATTGGCCTCGATCAGTTCAACCGCTCGTTGGATCTGGGTCAAGTTGCGCAGTCCCAGAAAGTCCATTTTCAACAAACCAAGTGATTCAATATCTTCCATGGAATACTGAGTGATCACCTGCCCTTCATTATTTCGCTGTAGGGGCACAATCTGATCCAACGGATCCTTAGCGATCACCACCCCAGCCGCATGAACTCCAAAGGTTTTGTTGGTACCTTCTAACTCCATGGCCAGATCGATCCAACGCTTGACAGATGGATCTTTTTCGTAGCGATCCTTAAATTCCTGGGCTGGGGTTTTGTCACTGATCATCTCTTTCAATTTAGCTGGCTTACCCCGCGAGACTGGGATCAATTTCGCCATTTTGTCAGCTTCCCCATAGGGGATCTCTAGCACTCGTGCGACATCTTTCAGAATCGCTTTCGAGGTCATTCGGTTAAAGGTAATAATTTGAGCAACTCGATCTTGACCATATTTTTGAGCGACATAATGCAGCAATTCCTCGCGCCGTTCAGGGCAAAAGTCAGTATCAATATCTGGCATCGACTTCCGTTCTGGATTGAGGAAGCGTTCAAACAGCAGACCGTAATGAACTGGATCCACATTCGTAATCCGAAGGGCATAAGCCACCAATGATCCCGCTGCCGATCCTCGTCCTGGCCCCACGGGGATCCCTTGCTCCCGCGCATAACGGATATAATCCCAAACCACCAGGAAGTAAGTCGAGAACCCTTTCTGCTGAATAATATCCAACTCCAACAGCAGCCGATCTTGATAATCCTGGGGAACCTGATCTCGTCGATCGAGCTGACATCGCTCTTGTAATCCCTCCCAGGCAAGTTCTGTAAGATACTGATCGGCTGTATACCCTGGTGGGATCGGATAGTCCGGCAGATGCGATTGACCCATGATCTCATAGGGCTCGATCTTCTGATGGACTTCCAAAGTGTTCGCGATCGCAATATCGATCACCTCTGGCTCCAGATGATCCTGACATAGCCGCCGCATCTCCTCTAGGTTTTTGACATATTCGGTGCCGCTATAACGTAACCGATCTTCTTCGATCAAATTCTTAGCAGTTTGAATACACAACAAAGCATCATGGGCTTCTACATCTTGACAGGAAATAAAATGGCTATCGTTGGTAATGATCCACTTGATCCCTAAACTCTGAGCGATCTCAATAAGATGAACATTGACAAACCGATCTTCTTTCGACCCATGATCTTGAATCTCAATATAGTAATCCTCCCCAAATCGTTCCTGATACCAGACAGCCGTCTCGTAGGCGATCTCTGGTCGCCGCTGCAAGATCGCTTGAGGTAACTCTCCTGCTAAACACCCAGACGTGACGATCAATCCCTCTCGATACCGCTCCAACAGTTCTTTATTGATACAAGGCCGCGAAAAGATCCCTTTGCCCAACACCCCTTTTAAGTGCGAGATCGTGGTCAGTTTCACTAAGTTGTTATATCCCTGTGTGTTTTTAGCCAGTACGACCTGGTGATAGCGAGGAAAGCGGAGGTTTTTATCCGTGTTATCGCCATTGATCACATACATTTCATTGCCCACGATCGGGGTAATCCCCTTGGCTTTACAGAGCTTGATCAGTTCAATAGCTCCGTACATAACTCCGTGATCAGTCAGGGCAACTCCTGGCATCCCCAAATCAGCCACTTGATCGATCAATTTAGGAAGCTGGCTAGCCCCATCAAGCAGACTATACTCGCTGTGAAGGTGTAATGGAACAAAGCTCATCTCTACCAC
>CAZONZ010000210.1:1296-7227 GCA_964581005.1 uncultured bacterium | reverse complement strand
TGGAACTTGATCCTGCTGAAGTTGAAGCGATCCTGCACCCTGATTCTCCCTCAGACCCTAATCTCGCAACTCCCTTGATCGATGGATTGAGGATCGAGCCGATCCCCCAAGACGACCTGACTTCTGACCTAAGTGAAGCATTAAGTGAAGAATAAGGTCGAGCAGCCTGGAAAACGATGGTTCGATCGTGCCGCTTCAGGTGGGGATAGAGTTTGGAGCAGCTTGCCGATTAAGCTAAATCAAGACGAGCAAATCAAGGATGATCACGTATGAAAAACGCCCTCACCGATCAGGTGGTCTTGATCACAGGGGCCTCGATGGGGATCGGGGAAGCAGTTGCCCTGAAAGCCGCTGAACAAGGAGCCAAACTGATCCTGGCAGCCCGCCGCGAAGGGGTCTTGCAAACCGTGAAAGAGATCGTGAGCAAACGAGGGGCCGAAGCCATTGTGGTCCCAACAGATGTCGCTGATCCGGATCAGATTACAACCCTGGTCCAGACCGCTCTCGATCAGTTTGGGCGAGTCGATATATTGGTCAACAATGCTGGCTACGGACAATGGGGGCCGGTTGAAGAAGTACCCGATGCAGCAGTCCGACGGCAGTTTGAGGTGAATGTGTTTGGGCTATTGAATCTGACCCGATCCCTCATCCCCGTCATGCGACAGCAAGGAAGCGGACGGATCATCAATATCAGCTCAGTGGTAGGTCAGATCTCGATGCCGTTTTCCGGGATCTACAGTGCTAGCAAACATGCCGTTGAAGCGGTGAGCGATGCCTTGCGGGTCGAAGTCGCTCCGTTTGGGATCAACGTGATCTTGATCGAGCCCGGTCCAGTTGCAACTGAGTTTTTTCAGGTGGCCAAAGATAAAGCCTCCGAACTGCTTAGCCCCGAAAGTCCCTACCAGATCTTTGCCGAAAAGCTGGAAGATATGACCACCTCGATGGCGTCCACAGCCTGGTCTCCAGAACGGGTCTCGGAAACGATCCTGAAAGCTATGACTGACTCTCATCCTGCGGATCGCTATACTGCGTTTACAGGGGGCAAAGTGGCATTGGGGCTGATGCGGTTGACTCCTGCAGGCTTAATGGATCAGTTCTGGAGTCGCTGGTTAGGTATGGAAAATACCTCCAAGGCTTGATTCCACTCTTGTTGCGGATACGCTAGTCAAGTTAAGTTTGTTTAAGCTGCGTGTTCATAAAACCACGTCACTGTTCTTGGACCTATGACAAACCTTGGATCTATGACAAACTCTGAATCAAACGCTGGATCACCCTCTGGCCGCACATCTACCCAACAGACCTGGATCCGCTTAGCGATCGGGATCGCGCTGGGATTCTATCTGTGGCAGGGAGGTGGACTGAGCCCTGCGTTGACCGAAGCTCAGGCTGCTACAGCTTCCCCTCTGACCTATAGCCGCTTCCTCAAATATGTCGAAGAGGGACGGATCACGGATGTCAAGCTGATTGAGAATGACACCGTGGCAGAGGTGACCGCCATCGATCCTTCAACCGAAGGGACCAGCCTGTTTCGAGTCAATCTGATCACGGATACTGTGCCTGATCTGGTGGATGATCTGCGCCAACAGGGAGTCAATGTCGAGTTTATGCAGCTGCGGGATGCCAGCCCCTTCTGGGCGGTGTTGGGCAATCTAGTGATCCCGATCTTGCTGTTGGTGGGGTTGTTCTTCTTTTTGCGTCGGGCTGGTGGAGCCAATTCAGGTCCGGGGCAAGCGATCAATTTTGGCAAGTCCCGCGCCCGCTTCCAGATGGAGGCCAAAACTGGCATCAAGTTTGACGATGTGGCCGGGATCGAGGAAGCCAAAGAGGAACTGCAAGAAGTCGTCACCTTCTTGAAAAAGCCCGAACGGTTTACCGCAGTTGGAGCCAAGATCCCGAAAGGGGTGCTGCTGGTTGGTCCTCCAGGAACCGGGAAGACGTTGCTCGCCAAAGCGATCGCTGGGGAAGCCGGTGTGCCCTTCTTCTCCCTGTCTGGATCCGAGTTTGTCGAAATGTTTGTGGGGGTTGGGGCCTCACGGGTGCGCGATCTGTTCAAGAAAGCTAAAGAGAACGCTCCTTGCATTGTGTTTATTGACGAGATCGATGCAGTGGGTCGTCAGCGCGGGGCTGGGATCGGCGGTGGAAATGACGAACGGGAGCAAACCCTGAACCAGCTGCTGACGGAGATGGATGGATTTGAAGGCAATACGGGGATCATCATCATTGCCGCTACCAACCGTCCCGATGTTTTAGATGCTGCTTTGTTGCGTCCAGGTCGTTTTGATCGCCAAGTAACCGTAGATCGGCCTACCTTCAAGGGGCGGCATGAGATCCTGCGCGTCCATGCACGGGACAAAAAACTGGCGGATGAAGTCAATTTAGAAGCGATCGCGCGTCGGACTCCAGGGTTTGCGGGTGCGGATCTGGCTAACTTGCTGAATGAAGCAGCGATCCTGGCTGCCCGTCGCCAAAAGACTGCAATCACCAATCAAGATATTGATGATGCGATTGATCGGATCACGATCGGGTTGACCAAGCCGCCCTTGTTGGATGGCAAAAACAAGCGTCTGATCGCCTACCATGAATCCGGCCATGCCTTGTTGATGACCTTGTTACCCAATGCTGATCCTCTTAACAAAGTCACGATCATTCCCCGCTCCAGTGGTGCCGGTGGGTTTGCCCAACAGTTGCCCAATGAAGAACAGATCGATAGTGGTCTTTACAGCCGCAATTGGTTGCTGGATCGGGTGATCGTTGGCTTCGGGGGACGAGCCTCAGAAGAGATCGTGTTTGGCTATGCCGAGATCACCACTGGGGCTAGCAATGATCTGCAGCAGAACACCAACCTGGTGCGGCAGATGGTGACTCGCTTTGGGATGTCGGAGTTGGGGCCGTTGATGCTGGATTCTCCCAACAACGAAGTCTTTCTGGGTGCAGGCTTGATGGTCCGCAATGAGTACTCTGAAGATGTTGCCGCCAAGATCGATCGTGTGGTTCGGACCCTTTTGGCCCAAGCCTATGAACAAGCGAAGTCGATGTTGATGGAGCATCGGACCCTGTTGGATCGGTTGGCCGATACGTTGGTTGAGCGGGAAACGCTGGATGGCGAGGAGTTCCGAGCCATTGTCGCTGAGTATACGACGATCCCGGAAAAGACCTCTGGTGTTCCTAGACTTTCTTAGGACTCATGCCAAGTGAGGTTCTGAAGATCAAGGTTCAGGAATTCTGACTTCTGAACTTCTGATCGAGTTTCAGCTCTCTGGGTCTAGGCAACAAAAGTGGATAGGAAAGCCGCGATCTTCTTGGAGGAGGTTGCGGTTTTTTGTCAGGATGTTTCCTTGATCTCAAGTTGTATGGAGAAATCGTTTGTTCTCCGATCGCTCACTTGATCACACATTGAGAGACCCAGGATTTGATATGGTTTTATGTTGGGTTCGATCTTGGGTCAGTGTTCCAGCATCCACTCAACTAAGATAGCTGGGTTGATCCACTTCTTCAGCCTTCCTGTACTCTTTACCCTCAAAATCATGGCAGAAACCCTCTTCTTCAACGCTCTCCGCCAAGCTCTCGACGAAGAAATGGCCCACGATCCAAACGTGTTTGTTTTGGGTGAAGATGTTGGTCACTACGGCGGCTCCTACAAAGTCACCAAGGATCTCTATAAGCGCTTTGGTGAGCTCCGACTACTCGATACCCCGATCTGCGAAAACAGTTTTACAGGTATGGCGATCGGGGCCGCTATGACCGGATTACGACCTGTGATCGAAGGCATGAATATGGGCTTTTTGCTGCTTGCCTTCAATCAGATCTCCAACAATGCCGGAATGCTGCGCTACACCTCCGGCGGCAACTTCAAGATCCCGTTAGTGGTGCGTGGTCCTGGGGGCGTCGGCAAGCAACTGGGGGCTGAGCACTCTCAACGTCTAGAAGCCTATTTCCAGGCTGTACCAGGACTCAAGATCGTTGCGTGTTCCACTCCCTACAATGCCAAAGGCTTACTCAAGTCCGCGATCCGAGACGATAATCCAGTGATCTTTTTTGAGCATGTCTTGCTCTACAACCTCAAGGAAAATCTGCCGGATCATGAATATTTGGTGCCGCTTGACAAAGCTGAGATCGTTCGCCCTGGCCAAGACATCACGATCCTGACCTATTCCCGGATGCGCCATCAGGTCATGCGAGCGGTTGACAGGCTGGTTGCTGACGAGATTGATCCAGAAGTGATTGATCTGATCTCGCTCAAACCCCTGGATATGGAAACGATCGCCACCTCGATCCGCAAAACCCACAAAGTCATGGTGGTGGAAGAAGACATGCGCACGGGTGGAATTGGATCTGAGATTGCCGCTCGGATCATGGAAGAACTCTTTGATGAACTGGATGCTCCCGTTTTGCGCCTAGCCTCTCAAGATATTCCCACTCCTTACAATGGACGCATGGAAGCTGCCACGATTGTCCAGGTTGAAGATATTATCGTAGCAGTTGAAGAAATGCTAGGGTTAGCCCTGCCAGCTTGAGTTCAAGATCGGCAACAACACAAGACACTGGAGAGGCTGGATCTGCGGACCCCAGCCTCTTAGGCAAGAAGGTATACCCAAATGGGTGGCGATTGGATCACAGCGTCTACTGAGCTGACCAGATCCCCAGCCGCTCTGCTCTAGCTCGGTTTTGGAGTCCGTAGTAGTAATTGCGATACTTGATGTTGGGGGTGTAGAGATTGGCTGACGCCGTAATCGGTGGTAGGGCCCCCCCTGCAGGATCAAAAGCAGGGATCGTTTTGGCTAAACCGGATCGGACTAAGGTGGCGTTCATCTGATGACCTTCCAGCCAGACATAGGCTTGGACAAAGCTGGTCACCTCTTCATTGCGCTGATAATCGTCTCCCTCTAGCTTGACGATCCGATGCAAGATTGTTTCCTCCATCGCCTGGATCGCTTGCTGATAAAAGGGCTCGGCGGTTTCGGGGATGGGCTCAATCCCAGCGAGTTGGACTACACGCATCCCATGCTCGCCCTCGATCTGGACCATAATCAGATGGCTACTCAGGATCCGGGTTACCGTGGCATCGGGATAACGATCAAATGAGTAGTTGTGAAAATAGAAACTCGTATCTGGAACCACTCTAGGCTCACCAAACCCAAATCCAGGGATCGGCCAGAGTGTTCCTGCCGCTAAGCAACCTAAAGTGCATAACCCCAGCACGGAGCGTTGAAGCAAGCGCATCGCCATTCTTCCCTCTCGATCGGCCAAGCTGGATTGTAGCCGCAACTGACGGGAACGGATCGGGGGTGCTGCGAATCTCCGATCAATCTTCTGCGATCTTGCTGCTTGACGAGGCTGGATCTTGACTTGATTCCTGACCCAGGACGATCAGCTGTGGATCCGCGCTTGGGGATGCAGCGTTGAGAGGATCTCCGCTTCAGCCCTCAAGAGTTGATCGAGACGGGCTTGAACGTCGGAGGTGGGGAAGACTTGAGTGGCTAGATCAAGATAAAGATGCAAGTGCCGTTCTTCAGCAGCAGTTAACCATTGATAAAACGTGCGCAATTCTGGATCCAGGCAATGCATGCCCAGTAAACCCAAGCGTTCGTGACTACGGGCCTCAATGATGGCACTGGTGAGGAGAGAATCTAACAAATAATCCGGTTCTTGGCGGCGGATCTGACGGTTAAGCTCACTGGCGTAGGGGGCTGCTGCTAGTTTCTTGATCCGGAACCCTAATCGATCGATGTGGCGAATGACTTTCTCAAAGTGTTGGAGTTCTTCGCGGGCGAGGGGGGAGAGTGTGGTAGCAAGAGCCGAATGTTCGGGATAGCGAAACAACAAACTGAGGGCATTGCCCGCTGCTTTTTTCTCACAATTCGCATGATCGATCAAGATGAGATCGAGGTGGGCTAACGCCTGGTCGATCCATTCCGGTAACGTGGCCGATGC
>CAZONZ010000210.1:0-1196 GCA_964581005.1 uncultured bacterium | reverse complement strand
CGTTCGGTGCGGAGGGCACTGATCTCAGCTTGAATGAGATGGAGTTGCTTTGTGTCACTGCTCCAGTTCATTAATAGGTGTTGCAGATCAGCTTGTTTGGATCCAATCTGCTGATTAAGATCGGTAACTTGTTGACTAAAGTCAGCCTCCATCTGCTTTGCTAACCGTCGGTCTGGGATCAAGGCTAGATTGTCTAGATCGATGCCGAGATCAGGCGTGGGTGTAGGGGTTGGTTGAAACCGAGCGGGAGGAAAGCGTAAGGGAGTAGGACGGGGTGGATGGCGATTGGGTCCGGCATCAATCTCCTGAGGATCGATCTCAGGATCATAGGTTTCAGGATCGTAGGGGATCGGAGTGCCCAGGAAGGGTGGAGAGGGTTCGGGGGATGGAGAGGGAACGCGAGGGCGAAGCAGTTGAGGAAGCAAATCTGGGGTTGCACTGGGGGTTAACACGGGATCATCAGGGAACGTTGTTTCCACCGAAACGGGTGTAGGCTGAGGGGTGGATGGAGCGGTAGGTTGGGCTTGAGCCACGATCATTGGGCTGATCGGGGAACTCCAGGAGGATCCTTGGGTCCGGTTCACGTGAATCAGCCTCGAATGGGCCGCATTCTCCACAATCGTCAAGCCGATCCAGATGAATCCGATTAGGTGCATCCATTGAATCGTTTGAATCCACCTGTGTTCTTTCATCATGGTTTTCCCCTCACACCACATCGATCCTGGTTCCACTACGAGCAGGGCTGGGGTCTGCTGAGTATTCCGAAACCGTATTGATTCTCGAAACCGTATTGATTCTCGAAATAGACCTGATCACCCAAGTTATCGAATGGTATGGCTGTCCTCTTCCACAAACAAGATGGTAAACGGATCCTCGCTGGTGGCCGGATCGAAAAGATAGCGCTCTGCCACAGCCTGAGAATGGGTTAAGCGGGCCACTTTAACAGGGGGCTCATCCAAGGCCACAATCGGTTCAGGGTGGGACCAATACCATCCAGCCCAGCTAGTGCCGATCAGGAGAACAAATCCAGCTGCTAACTGAGACAGTGGATACCGCCGCCCGATCGGAGTGACGTGAGGGGATGCAGCCTCTAGCTGGGGTGGGATCGAAGCAGGCAAGGGTGAGATTGCAGGGCGATCTAACGCGGCAAAAACATCGGTGACCAAGTTGTCGATCTCGGTGGGGGTGGGGGCTGG
>CAZONZ010000209.1:0-7301 GCA_964581005.1 uncultured bacterium | reverse complement strand
AATCGAAGATTATGGCGTGGGTCTTATAGCCCCCCGAACCCCCCAGGAGATAAAACGGGATATATTCCTTAACTAGCCTTGGATCGGATATTGGATGAGGAGTATCGCCAAGCTCTGCCAGATTACAGCTTCAGTGCTACGCCCGTTATCTCCCGATCCAGTACCCTAGACCCACTAGTCCAGCCGTGATCCCGTAGAAGGTACTGACTACTTGGATCTCTGACCATCCTCCCAGTTCGAGATGGTGATGAAACGGGGCCATACGGAAGAGTCGTTGACCCAACCCTGTTTGGCGCTTCGTGTATTTGAAATAACTGACCTGCAGGATCACAGAAAGCGATTCAGCCACCAGAACTCCACCCATCAAAGCCAGTGCCCATACGCAGTTACCCAACAATGCTAAAGCAGCTAAGGATCCTCCTAAGGCCAGAGATCCTGTGTCTCCCATGAAAACTTGGGCGGGATGACGGTTATGAGCCAGAAATCCTATGCAGCTACCACTCAGAGCCAAGGCCAGGATCGCTAATTGAGGTTGATGAGGAGCCAGGATCAATCCCAGTCCGATCAGCAACACAGCGACAACTCCAGCAGCTAGTCCATCCATACCGTCGGTCAAGTTCGTTGCATTATTGCTGCCCACTAGGACAAATAAAGCTAGCAACCAGAAGGCCCAACTGAGGGGGATCAATCCCAACCCCGGCAACAGCACCCCCCAATCCACACCCGTCCAGGCCAACCAACTGCAGAACCCGATCCCGATCGCCAATTGCAGGATCAATTTCTGTCGAGGAGTGATCCCTTTATTCGACTTTTTGCGGATCACTTGCCAATCATCCAACCAGCCGATGAAACCAGAGGCTAATGTCAAGAGACACACCGCGATCACCTCTGAGTCTGCATGGGTAGCGATCAGGCCGACGGCTAAGCCCACTGGAATAAAGTAGATCCCGCCCATCGTGGGTGTCCCTGCTTTACTCAGGTGAGATTGAGGTCCATCCTCCCGGATCACTTGCCCTGTTTTGAGCCAACGCAGCAACGGTAAGATCATTTCACCTGCCAAAGCGGTGCTCCCTGCACTGATCACAAACGGAAGCAAACCACCGTGATCCAGCACAAACACAACTCCGGCCAAGATCAAGAAGAGGATCCCGGAGAGGAGAGCTCCTCCATAGGGGAAACGCTGATCTACTAAGACAGGATCGGAGGCTAGGGGTAAGTCTTGGCTTGAGAGTTCAGTCATAATTGTTGTCTGCTGTTGAGATCACTGGGGATGGATCAGAGGTTCACCATCCTCATTAGCTATCACAAAAACCACCCAAAATCCTGTTCATCTCCTGCAGCACACCGGACAAGACGTGAAAATCATGCACTTGAATCTCGCATCCCAGAGATCGAGCTATGGATCTATGCTTTGGACCAGGAGGATCGAGAGCATGTTCAGCTACAGAGATCCAGAGTGACCACGAATCGCGCAACCCTCTCTCACCAGGAAGAACAACTCGGTGCACTTGCGTCCAGTCTACTCAGGATTTTATCTGTAAATTTATATGTACTTCCTGAATTTCAGTAACACGCGAGCCTGACCGACCGATCCCACACCAGGAGAAGCGTTGATCCCTTAGAGTAGGGATAGTCACATATTTCTCTTTGTTTCTAAACGTAAACAATCATTTTGTAGTGTATCCGGATGTAAAGTCGTTAAGGGCAACAGATCCTTAAAAACGGTGAGAAAACAGTCTTGGATTTCAGTTAGCCCCGTTACATTACTTGATTTTTCTCGATCCATCCTCAGGGTAGAAAGGTACAGGTAGCGGATCCAGCAGACGCAGGTACGGTTCAATCTGAACTGAATCTGTGGCAGGTAGGACTGGATCTCGATCCATTTTTGATCAAGTTACCCATTCCAGGACTGGTAAGCTCTCGCCTTCACCCACGATCTCGATCAACCAGTCATCTCTAGTTGGATCGAGAGGGGACGTGAGAGTAGAGGTCTGCATCCTCAACCGTTGAGATCCCTAGATTGGTCTGATCACATCTAGGCTTTCGACGTGATAGATAGCCCTTTTTCTGGTTGATTGCTTTCCCGTCTCGATCCCATCGGTGGCATCGTCACTCTCAGGATCGTTGCGGATCATCACATACTTCTTAGCAAGGAGAACCGATTCATGAATGACGTGTTTGGCAAGGTTGTCGCTCAAGCCGACTCCAAAGGTGCTTTCCTGACTGACGCTGAGTTTTCGGCTCTGCAAAACGTGATCGCTGAAGGCAACAAGCGTCTGGATGCCGTGAACCGTCTGACTAGCACTGCTTCTCAGATCGTCACCAATGCGATCAAAGAGTTGTTTGCTGAAGAGCCTGCTCTGAATGCTCCCGGTGGTCCTGCTTACCCCAGCCGTAACGTTGCTGCTTGCATGCGCGATATGGATATCATCCTCCGTTACGTCACCTATGCTGTGGCGGCAGGCGATGCTAGTGTCCTGAACGAGCGTTGCTTGAATGGCTTGCGCGAAACCTATCAAGCTCTGGGCGTTCCTGGTAGCTCCGTCGCTAACGGTGTTCAGAAGATGAAGAAAGCGGCTGTGGCTGCTGTCAATAGCCCTGCTGGGATCACCCCTGGCGATTGCAGCGCCCTGATCTCTGAAATCGAATCCTACTTTGATCGCGCTGCTGCTGCTGTGGCTTAAGCCCATCCGAGCCTGCGTCATCATCATCTTGGTTTTTGATCGATTTTGATACCATTTTGAGTTTGTTTTTTGCGTCTCAATGATCAGAAGGAGAAATTGAATCATGCAGACCCCTATCGTTGATGCCATCGCTATTGCAGATAGCCAAGGCCGTTACCTGAGCAATGCTGAGCTGCAGTCGATCAATGGCCGCATCCAGCGTGCTGCTGCCAGCATGGAAGCTGCTAAAGCCCTGTCTGCTAAGGCTGAGCAGTTGGTCAAGAGCGCCACTGAAGCTGTTTACAACAAGTTCCCTTACACCACCCAAGCAGGTGGTCAGTGCTCTACCGATGCAGGTAAGGCCAAGTGCGCTCGTGACGTGCAGCACTATCTCCGCTATGTCACCTACTGCTTGGTTGCTGGTGGCACTGGCCCCATGGATGAGTATCAGTTGGCGGGTATCCGCGAGATCAACACTGCGTTTGAACTCTCCCCCAGCTGGTTCATCGAAGCTCTGCGCCACATCAAGACCAACCATGGATTGACTGGCCAAGCCGCTGTTGAAGCCAACGCTTACATCGACTACGCCATCAACGCCCTGAGCTAGTCATCCCAGGCGGTTTGGGATCGACCCTCTGGTGAAGGAACGAATCCAACAATCGTCTTGGGCGAGACGGTCTGATCCCCAGTCGCTAGGGCTGGAGCAGGTGTTGATGCTGATCAGCCACTGCTCCAGCTCTTTTTATCCATCCATATCGATATGGATCGATCCCAGGAATGGCTGTGATTCTAGTCGTTCTCAGGATCCAGGTGATCTAGATGATCTTGCAGAATTGAGATGATCTAGATGATCTGCCACATCCATGGATCCCAATTTTGGATTTAGAGGGGGAGCAAGCATGACGGCAATTGCGGCGGCTGAGCGTTTGGGGGTAAGTGCATTGACCTCAGCTCAGCCTGTGGAACTCCGGCCTAATGCCTCTGAAGGGCAGCTCAACACAGTGATCCGGGCTGTTTATCGTCAGGTGTTGGGTAATGATCATCTGTTTGGTCAGGATAGCGCGGAGCTGGAAAGTGCGGAATCGTTGCTGCGGCGGGGCAGTTTAACAGTCCGTGAGTTTGTCCGGGTCGTGGCCAAGTCAGAAGCTTATAAAAAGCGTTTTTTCTATCCCAATTCTCAAACGCGGGCGATTGAGTTGAATTTCAAACACCTGCTAGGACGTGCTCCTGCCGAGAGTGGTGATATTGCCAAGCATCTGGATCTGTATCAGGCCCAGGGCCACAGCGGCGAGATCGATTCCTACGTAGACAGTGTGGAATATCAACAGGCGTTTGGGGAAAATACCGTTCCGTATGCCCGTGGGTTTGCGACTCGCAAGGGGCAATCCATGCGGGAGTTTCCCAACAGCTTCGGTCTGTTTAGTGGATATGCCAGCAGTGATCGCTCTCAGGGGATCCGGCCTCGGATCTACACGGCTTTGGCTTCGGGATATGCACCTGCGATCCAATCGGGATCGGCAATGGTCGGGGCTCCGGCTCCTCGGCATTTAGGGCCTTCGACCGGATCATCAGACGCGATGTTCTGTTTGGAGATCTCCAACTTGCTGAATCCCTTGGCGTCGCTGAAGTCTTCCGGTCGGTATCGGCAGGCGAACAAGCGGCTGTTTGTGTCGGGTGATCGGTTGTCGGAAACGATGCAACAGGTGCTGCGTAGCGGAGCCAACATTGTGAGCGTCCGGCGGGCGTGATCGAGATGGATGCATGGGATGGGATGCAATCAACAGACTGCATTGAACAACTTGGGTTGATCCACCTAGGTTAAAGACCTTAGGTTGATCTACTTGGGTGAACAGCTTGAACAGATTGAACAGATCGAATTGAATGGATTGAGGAGAACAGCATGGCTGCTATTTCTGTTGCAAGTCGGCTTGGGGTCTCGGCCTTTACCGACTCCGTAGCCTTGGAACTCCGGGCTGGAGCGTCTGAGGCTGAGTTGACGACCGTGATCCGGGCCATCTATCGGCAAGTGTTGGGCAACGATCACTTGTTTGGGGCAGATGTTGAAGAGTTAAAGAGTCCGGAATCGCTGCTGCGCAAAGGTGAACTGACCGTGCGTGAGTTCATCCGGATCGTGGCCAAATCGGAAGCCTACAAAAAGCGCTTCTTCTATCCCAACTCCCAGACACGGGCCATTGAGCTGAATTTCAAACATTTGCTCGGTCGGGCTCCTACTCTGCGGACCGATATCTCCAGCCACCTGGATCTTTACCAAACCGAAGGCCACAGTGGTGAGATCGATTCCTACCTGGATAGCCCTGAGTATCTGGAAGCCTTTGGCGACAATATTGTCCCTTATGCGCGTGGGTTTGAGTATCGTGCTTCCTACATCACCCGCGACTTTACCAACCTGTTTAGCCTCTACCGGGGCTATGCGGCCAACGATCGGGCTCAGGGCATTCGTCCTCGCCTGATGAGCGCGATTGGATCCGGGTACACCCCCATGATCAACAGCGCGATGACGGGTACCCCTGCCCCTCGCTACCTCGGCCCCCCTCCTGCAGGTCGGGAAGATGGCGTGTACTGCATTGAGTTGAGCAACTTGTTGAATCCCCTTTCAGATCTCGCGACTTCTCGCCGGATCCGTCAGGCCACTCGCAAGGTTTTTGTCTCCGGTGATCAGCTCTCCGATACTCTGCAACGCGAACTGAAGCGTGGGGCCAAAGTAGTCAACATCCGCAAAGCCTGATCAGGCCCGATGATGTTGAACGATCCGAAGTCTGAGGCTGTAAGCAATAGCTTCACGGGTTGAGTCCTGGATCGTGGTATTTGACTCGTGTCAACTCTGCTTCTGAAGTATCTGAAGTAAACTTGTTCCAAGCTCTTGGCCCTTCTGTGCTCACAGTTGGGCCAATTATGCCGAAGTCTCGTTCTTAATCGCCTATGTCCGACTCCATTGCTGTTGATCCCTCCCCTGAGCTGCTCACCCCAGCTATCCAGATCGATAACTTGCGGCATGGGGATCCTGGAGAGCGCTACTACGCAGCCTGGTGGTTGGGACGGATGCGTTTGGCAGAGGGGGTATCTGCCTTGATCGAAGCGCTGGACTACGCAGAGGATCGCACGGATCAAGGAGGCTATCCTGTACGGCGGAATGCAGCTCGTGCTCTGGGAAAACTCCAGGATCCTCAAGCGATCCCAGCGTTACTCCTGTGTTTGGTTAGTGAGGATGATCACCTTCAGGGAGCAGCGATCCAATCATTAGGAGACATTGGGGTTGCCTATCCAGACCAAGCCGAGCCTGTGGTTGCTGCATTAGTGGATTGGTTGCAAGCCCGATCGAGCAAGAGTTTAGATCAGGGCAACTCAGTCACAGATCCTGCATTAGAAGCCGTTTTGGAAACGTTGGGAACATTACAAGTTACAACAGCTCAGACATTGATTGAGCCTTATCTCGATCACCCTTCTGTCCGGATCGATTGTGCAGCAGCTCGTGCTCTCTATCGGATTACGGAAAACCCAAGCTATGCAGAACGATTGATCCCTGTTTTAGATCATGAAAATGTGCATCTGCGTCGAGCGGCTTTGCTCGATCTGGGAGCAAGTGGTTACCTAGCGGGGGCTGAAGCGATTGCTCAGGCTGCTGTTGAGGTCAACATTAAACTGCTGGCTTTGAAATCGATGCTGGATCTGCACTTAGCTCGATCTCCACAGCCAACGCCTGCGATCATTCAAGTTTTGAATCTGCTGGATACTTTGATCTAGAAAGCTCTAGAGATATCTTTAACAAGTCTGGGGGATCTCGGAGGTCAGCAAACGATTGAGCAAAGATCTAGGGGTCACATTGGAGCCAAGATCAGACAGTAGTTTTAGTTGGTAGTTGGAAGAGTTGGAAGTTGAATTTTTCCTGCTGCGATTGCATCAGCGATCTTATCTAGTAAGTGTGTTTCCTCTATACAAAAAATTCCTGTCTCAATTGCATCAAAGATCATTGCTTCTTGCTGTGGTGTCATGATACCCGTATCTAGAATCTCTAACAAACATTGACATAATTTTGTCTTAACCATGAGATCCCCCTAGTAACTGCATTTCTCTTAAGTATTTAGTTTGATGCCAAACTTTAGCTATGTCAATTACGATAACCTTAACTGCGGTATACAACATTCCGGCTAGCAGAATGGTTTGCCTGGATCTGCAGTGACAGAAGTTTCAATCTCAGGAGGGTAGATTCCCCGTCTCTTGGGGCGCAAAGGATCAAAATGGCTGTTCCATACCCTGCCCGCTTGCGGCGGGGCTGTTGATTAAATACTCTTTCGCTGGTCAGATTTGGATGAAGCCCTTGCTGGACTTGGATTTGAGTTTAAAGCAGCTAGGTTTGCCACCCTAAGTCCAGGAGAGCCAACACAAAGTTTACAAATCTTTGCCAATACTGTCTCCAGAAAGATACCCAAATATCAAGCTCTAAGTTTAGCCATCAATCAGCTTGTCAACTAGGATTGTCCCTTCTTGTTCATATAGCAGTCCGATTTGAAACCAAGATCCTTGAGATGTCCTCAGCTCCAAGAGGACTCCCAGAGGGCCAACAGGATCACCTATTCCACGTGAGGCCCGCACTGTACGCGAAGCGTCAGTGTCGGGAGG
>CAZONZ010000208.1:5169-7425 GCA_964581005.1 uncultured bacterium | reverse complement strand
TACTCCCCTGCTTCGGTCGCCCTGGCTTGTCATCATGCCGTTTTTGCTCGACTTCAACAGGTATTACGCAGTTGAGGGAAAACCAGTGTAAAACAGAAGGATGAATCCTCCCAAAGTCACAGACCTCGATGACATCAACTTCCTGGGAGCAGCTCAAACGGCCTATAGCTGCCTGGAAGCGGAACGGGTCCAACCCCACCCAGCCCTGGCCTGCCCTCTCTACGGCCTCTGACCAACTGCGTAACTCCAGTTCAAGTCTTGCTCAAGAGTTTTCCGTTCCATTGATTGAAGGGATTAACTTGACTGTTCGGGAAGAGGTTGCCTCATGCCAGTCTTGGTCCAATTAGCCGCCGGGATCTAAGTTGTCTGTCAATTCAAGTCAGGATCACCACCACCATGGTGTAGACTGAGTGCCATCGGGGAAGAGAGTTCCCTCAATCCGGGTTTCTCCATGTTTTAAGCCCTCGATGCGAGCCATAGTCAGATTTGAGTGCGATAGATCAGCTCTGGTCACATCCGCTCGACTTAGATCGGATCCACTTAAATTAACTCCCTTGACGTTAGCTTTGAACAAGATGGCGTCACTTAGATCAATCTCCCGTAAATTGGCTCCCCGTAGATCCGCTCGGACCAGATAGGCTTGACTTAAATTGGCCCCTGTTAAATCAGCTCTTCGTAAATCCACCCCTTCTAAATTGGCTCCTGTTAGATCCACTCCCCGCAGATCGGTTTGACTGAGATCTGTTTTACTCAGATCGGCTTCAGTTAACACTAGATCCTGGTGCTGGTGATTCTGAATGGCCCAGATCTGATGGGCTTTGGTGGAGAGTTGAGTATCCTCGGAAAGCTTCACCTGGCGTAGACTGGTCCCACTCAATTTTACCTCGATCACGATTGCCCCACGTAGATCCGCTGCGGCAAAATCAGCTCCACTCAACTTCGCTCCCGTAAAGTTCACGCCTCGTAGATCAGTCTGACCGAAGTGGGTTCCATTACAATTAGCTTGCTGCAGATCGGCGTTTTTCAAGTTCGCTTCCCAAAAGCTGATCCCCCCCAGACTTGCCCCTTTCAAATCAGCATTCGGGAGATCGGCGTAGGAAAAATCTCGTTCTCCGCGACGATAGGCCACGATCAGCCCTCGACTTCCTCCAACGTGGCGAAAGGGGCTGTAGTCGTAGATCGCTTGTTGAGCTGTGGGATCCTCCAGCTGGGATAAACATTGCCAAGCGGCTAACCGGACAGGCCATTCTGTATTGGTTTGAAGGGCTTCGATCAGCAGCGAGATCCCAGACTCCTGATAAGTGGGTAACTCTGCAATGGTTGCGAGTCGAATGTTGACATCGCTGGCACTTAACCGACGTCGTGCTCCCTCGATCCCTCCTAACACTAGACCAAAGGCTGGAGCCGCTGGAGGGGCTTGTCCTCCCAAAACTAAATCCCAGGCTTTTGGCTGATCCGATCCAACAGATACAACCGGATCAGGATGAGGGGCAGATGTCATACCCAGCGGCCTACCACAACCCGAATCGTGCCATCGGCTAGCTGTTCTTCGCCTTCGATCATGTATCCCTGTTTTCTAGCCGTGGTGACAAGATTGTTGTGAGCGTATTTTTGGGTGACTTGATTCAGAAACGCTTGGGTGTCGATCTTGGCTCCCCAAAAGTCAGATACTAGCTCATAAGCTTGCCCATTCCAGCGAAAACCTAGATCAAAGCCGTTTTTCTGGCGGATCACATAGTCTGCACGGGTCCGATTCCAGAGGTAGCCCCGTACACTGGAGTTTTGTTCTACCGCGTAGCCTAAATCCTCAAGGCTTTGCTGCAGGATCTGACCATCCTTAAACTGAACCTGGATCGTTGTGAAGTGAGACATGTGACGCCTTCCTCAAGCAAGTCAATCATCAATTGTTGCAGGTGATGATCAGCCTCTGGATCGCTTGGATCGAGGTGATTCATTGTGCAGATTCATTGTGAAGGTGATCGATTTCGATTGATCGAACCCCTCAGGACATTCCCTGTTAGGACTTTGGCCTCTCATGATAGTCGCAATCTTGCAATATTCAGATCCAGACTGTAATAAACTGCAACAAAACATGGATCTTCACCGTTGGCCCAACTGGAAAAAACAGATCTCAGGCGAATGGATGATCCCTCTAGTTCTTCTGTTGCTTGTGCGCTGTTCCTGACCCTCTCGATCCTGCAGCTGAGGGTTTGAGATCTCTTGAGTTCCGTTGACCCAGGACCTTCAGGAGCTATG
>CAZONZ010000208.1:0-5069 GCA_964581005.1 uncultured bacterium | reverse complement strand
ACCCAAAAATAGCCTTCTTCATCCCGATGTGCCCCATCCCCCGCGAAGTAAAGATACTGTCCGTCACGAGGTACGATCTTTTCCCAGTAGGTTTGGCGAAACCGATCGGGATCTTTGTAGACTGTGCGCATCATGCTGGGCCAAGGCCGCCGGATCACAAGGTAACCTCCGCTTTGATCGGTGATCGGTTGACCCTCTTGATCCACAACATCGGCCTCAATTCCAGGAAAGGGGAGAGTTGCGGATCCCGGTTTGGTAGTAGTCGCTCCCGGAAGCGCTGTGATCATGATCCCGCCAGTTTCGGTTTGCCACCAGGTATCCACAATCGGACACCGAGATCCGCCAATGACGCGGTGATACCAGATCCATGCTTCGGGGTTGATGGGTTCGCCCACGGTGCCCAACAAACGGAGTGAAGAGAGATCTCGACGATTCGGGAGATCATCGCCTGCTTTCATAAACGCCCGGATCGCCGTGGGAGCGGTGTAGAAGATCGTGATCTTGTATTTCTCAATCAGATCCCAGAAACAGCCGGGATTGCTGGGACGAGGCGCACCCTCATACATGAAGACCGTAGCCCCGTTGGAAAGAGGACCGTAGACAATGTAGCTATGACCCGTGATCCAGCCAATGTCAGCAGTACACCAATAAATGTCATCGTCATGCAGATCGAAGACCCACTTGCTGGTTAGATGGGTGTAGAGATTATACCCCCCTGTGGTATGAACAACACCTTTAGGTTTTCCCGTCGTGCCCGATGTGTAGAGAATAAACAGCATATCTTCGCTATCCATCGGTTCAGCTGGACAATCGGCTGAGACTTGAGTTTGCAGTTCATGCCACCACCGATCCCGTTCTGGTGTGATAGGAATCGATTCTTCCGTCCGGCGCACGATCAAGACATGCTCCACACTAGGGATCGCTCCCCCCGCCAACGCTTGATCCACCTGAGTTTTGAGCGGCACGATCGCATCTTTGCGCCACCCACCATCTGCCGTAATCACCAGCTTGGCTTCAGCACTGACCAACCGATCTTTCAAGGCTTCAGCACTAAATCCACCAAAGACAACCGTGTGAATCGCACCGATCCGAGCACAAGCCAACATTGCAATCGCTGCTTCTGGGATCATCGGCATATAGATCCCAATCCGATCGCCTTTTTGGATCCCCAACTGCTTCAATCCATTGGCAAACTGACAAACCTCTCGATGCAGCTCGACATAGGTCAGGATCCGGCTATCTCCCGGTTCTCCTTCCCAGATCAAGGCAGGGTGATCGCGGCGGTGAGTTTCGAGGTGACGATCCAAACAGTTGTAGGCAATATTGATCTGCCCTCCGACAAACCACTGGGCTTGGGGAGGATCCCAAGTCAGAACCCGATCCCAAGCTCGAAACCAATGCAACTCTTGCTGAGCGAGTCGTGCCCAAAAGGCTTCCGGATCGTGAGCGGCTTCCTGGCAAAGAACTTGATACGTTTCTAGGTTGGGGATCCAGGCTTTCTGGGCAAATGCTGCTGACGGAGGAAAGTGCCGTTCTTCGTGCAAGATCGATTCGATCGTGGGTTCACTCATGGGGCAAGGGCAGAACAACTTGCCCAAAATTATCGGCTGGATGGTGAACCTCGGATCCGGGCCTACATAAAACGCAACTGTTGCCATCGTGTCCGAAGCTTGACTGGATCGTACCAGAATCCACTGGGGAGGTCATTGGAGTCAGTTGCTATGGCTTGCTTGGGCATCCTAGGCTAGCGTGCTTCTGCTAGGGAACTGCCTGATCCAGATCACGTTGCTGATGTGATCCGATCACTAGGTAACGCTATTCAGGGTTGGCATACTAACTATAGAAGCTTTTGCTCCTCTGACGTAGACGAACCTCACAGATCCACCCGCAAGTCGTGCCTGCGGGTGTTTTATTTTGGGTCGATAGTCGAGATCTTTCAGGCATAAACGAAAAGTTTAGTGTTTTCGCTCACCCTTTTTGTGTGATTTGCACGAATGACAAATGTCTCTAAACTTAGCGATACTACAAGTGGAAGCACCGATCGTGCTTCTCTAGACGTAGAACCGATCTCACCTGCAAGCCCCCTTGTAGGTGTTTTTCTATTGGTCTGGGACTAGCCAGCAAAAGGTGATGATTGCCACCAAATTCGAGTGTATCAGCCCAGTCGAGCCGAACTTTATAAAGAAGTAGACGCGAAAATTGAGGCTGGTGACCGGAGGGGATTAGCGTGTAAGCGCCCATAACCGCTTGACTTAAGTTTGGGAGGAGCTATGACAACCCGTGTTGCAATTAACGGATTTGGTCGGATCGGGCGCGCGTTTCTGCGGACCTTGCTGGCCAATCCTGCCGATCTCGATATCGTTGCTGTGAATGATCTGACTCAGCCGGATAACCTAGCCTATTTGCTGGAGTACGATTCGGCCTATCGTTGGTTGGGTCAATCGGTGAGCGTGGACGGCAACAGCCTCAAGATCGGGGATATGTCAATCCAGGTGTTAGCCGAAAAAGATCCAGCCGTGTTGCCCTGGAAAGAGATGCAGGTTGATCTGGTGGTTGAGTCAACTGGTTTCTTCACCAAGCGGGAAGGCGCGATCAAGCATCTGGAAGCTGGGGCTCGCAAAGTGATCATCTCGGCTCCGGCTAAGGGTCCAGATCTCACCATCGTGATGGGGGTGAATGAGCAGCAGTATGATCCCACTGTTCATCACATCCTCTCCAATGCCTCCTGTACCACCAACTGTTTGGCTCCAGTGGCCAAGGTTTTGCTGGATACGTTTGGCATTGAAACTGGGTTTTTGACAACCTGCCATGCCTACACAGCAACCCAAGGCATCGTCGATCGTCCTGATCCCAAAGATTTTCGGCGGGGTCGGGCGGCAGCTGTTTCGATCGTCCCATCATCTACAGGGGCAGCGACGGCTGTGGCTCAGGTGATCCCGGAACTGAAGGGGAAGATGGACGGTTTGGCCCTGCGGGTGCCGACCTTGACCGGATCGATCGTGGACTTTGTCGTACGGACTGAGAAACCTGTAACGGTCGAGAGCATCAACGCTGCATTCACGGCAGCATCTGAAGGCTCTATGAAAGGGGTCTTGGGGATCGCTCCACCGAGTATCGTTTCCGCTGACATTGTGGGCAATCCGCTCTCCTCGATTGTGGAGTCAGGATCGACGATGACGTTGGGGGATCATACTGCTAAAGTCCTGTCCTGGTACGACAATGAGTACGGCTATGCTTCGCGGGTTCGTGATCTAGCCGTAATGGTGGCCTCGAAGCTGTAAGCAGTTTCTGTGCTTGGCTTGCTCCCCCCCTCACCCATGGGGGGGATAGTACGTTTCTTGAACGATCGAATGATCTCTAGAATCTTGGGAGACTCGGACACAGATGATCCTGAGCGTCCTGCCTTGGACTTATGCTGATGAGCTTGGAACGGAGCATGAGCTATGAATATTGAAACAGAGATCCCTTTACTTGAAGCGATTTTATCCGAGTGGAAGGAAACGATTGGGAAGGAATATCAAGGGTATCGAAATCATGTCTACCGCATGCTGCATTTTTGCTTTGCTCTCAACGTTTGCAGTGAGGACGATCGGCAGAAACTGATCATTGCAGGAGCGTTCCATGATCTCGGCATCTGGATCAAAAATACCGTCGATTATATTCCGCCTTCCTTGCCCCCTATGCGCGAATACTTAAAATACAGGGATCTGGAGGCTTGGACTCAAGAAGTTGAGCTGATGATCACGGAGCATCATAAGATCCGAGCGTATCGGGATCAAACGTATCCGCTTGTGGAGGTTTTTCGGAAAGGAGATCTGGTTGACTTTTCTCTAGGATTGATCCGGGTTGGGATCCCGACGACAGACATCGCCGCAGTCAAAGCAGCCTTTCCCAATGCTGACTTCCACAAAAACTTAAGTCAACGAGCCGCTCAATGGATCCTTAAGCATCCCTTTAATCCTATGCCGATGATGAAGTGGTAGGGTTTTGATCTAGACTAAGATCAATCCAATTGCTACTTGAAATGTGAGATCCTTCAGATGCCTTCAGCTCCAATGGTTCTCCCAGAGTGTAAGCCGCAGTAGCCGTTGCCTCACGTTTGATCCCTGATTGCTATATTACGAAGCCTTTTCGAGAGCGAGAATGGTTAGCCTGCGTGAAACGATTGCTCCCATAAATCATATGTTGATGTAGATCGCTCTAGGCGAGAAGTGTTGGATCCTCCTCTCCTTCTGATAAAAAAGGATATGGAATCTCATGATTGATCAATCGTTCAGGCAGTTGCTGGAGGATTCGTTCAAAGGGACGGGTACAGTTGAGACCTCGTGCTAAAACCAATGCTCCTTGAATGAGCATGACAGCATTCTCTGCACGTTGGTGTGCCTCTTCCTTTCTGATCCCTGCATCCAACAAAACCTGAGATAACTGATCAATCCATATTTGTAACACTCGCTGCACCTGGATCTGAAACAGATCTCTGCCCTCACCCAGCGAAAAGATCGACAGAAGACAGGCATCCTGACCTTGATTGTAAAAGCCATTTAAACTATCACACATAGCTCTAAGGCGTGTCATGGGTGGATTAGGGTGTTGCAAAGGAGCGACTATCGTTTCGGTAAACCATTCCTCAACATAACTTAAGACAGCCTGCGCGATGTCTTGTTTGCCACCTGGAAAATGATGATAGAGACTAGCCCGACCTAACCCTGTAGCTGTAGAGATCCGAGACAAGGTAGCCCCTTCATACCCATATTGACGAAAGACTGGAACGAGCTTCCTAACGATCTCAGGCTTGCTACTCAACATGTCTCGACCTCTGCTTGACAAGAAACCGAACGTTCAGTACATTCATAGTATTCTGAACATTGAATTGGAACGCAAAGCCCTACACCCTGAGCAACTCCTCGCCTCAGAGTAGGTTACTTTAGATCCGCTGGCAAGCGGCTAATTTTTTGTGATCCAATTGTACCGAATGTTCGGTTAGTTCAATCCTCAATCCACTGATCTCTACAAGGAAGCCGATCATGTCTACCCCGATCACCCCCGATCACCGATCAATCGCAGTTGAC
>CAZONZ010000207.1:0-7437 GCA_964581005.1 uncultured bacterium | reverse complement strand
ATCATCGCTACTTTTATGAGCTGGCCTCGGCTCGGTTTGGCTTTTCCATGGACAAACTGATGCAGGTGCAAGCAGTTCACTTCAAATGTGGTCAGGGGGCGAAAACAGGAACAGGTGGACATTTGCCGGGACACAAAGTCAAAGGCAGGATTGCCGAAGTGCGAGGTCTGCAGGAAGGACAAGCCGCTGTTTCACCGCCTCGATAAGGCTTCAACAGAACTGATGCAAGTGTTGGCCCGTGCCTGTGGTCACACCCATTTGAAGGTTGCTGATAGGATCTTGGGGCTCTGTTGCAGGGTTGTCGATACTAAAATTCCCGGCAACATGGTCAGAGGGCGCGTGGAGATCTCGGTCAGAAATGAATACTTTTTGGCCGCCCGCCAGCTTTCGTGCAAGTCGGCAATATGCATATTATTAATTAATCGTTGGGGTTCGCACCTGCTGAAAGACTTATGCACAAGATCTTCATGCGGATGCTTCGGTCGTTGTGATCTCTGTAAACCTTTTGGAACTGTTCGAGATAGGAGAGGATTGACATGGGATTCAAGTACATTGATGCTCTAGCGACACCTGAGAATTTAGAGCGACTGCTGGAACTCACAGACATGACTGCTGGAGCCAAACTGTCAGTGTCAAACGTTTTCGACATTGAAGATGCACTGCGTGATGGCCCACTCATGCAGAAGTGCTTGACAAAAGTCCACAATGATCCTGCTTCGGCTAAAGCGCTAGAAGAGCGTTATATGGGCGAAGACTATGACCTAGAGAAAATGCTCGAAATGCCCCCTCATTCACTGGGTTGGACTTACGCTAAGGTACTTACTGCATTAGGGTACGATCCCAATTTTTACCGTTTACGCGAAATCAAGTCAGATATTGACTATGTCACCCATCGAGTTCGCAAGACTCACGATCTGCACCACATTCTGACAGGTTTTAGCTTTGATGATTACGGCGAATTGGGCGTTATTTCTGTCACATCCTACCAAATTGGCTATTCACCATTTACTCTCATGGCTCTCCTAGGATCTTTGTTGAGTTTTGTCACTGATGCGAAAAGTCCAGGGATTGACAATCAGCTTGTATATAACTTTGACGTTCTTTCTGCTGGAATTCAGATGGCTAGGCAAGCAAAGCCTTTGTTCCCCATTAAGTGGGAAGAAAATCTGGATCGATCCTTAGATGAGTGGCGCAGTGAACTTAACATTCAGCCAGTTACTACTGGTTTATGGAGTTGGTACACTCGCCCACTTTTACAAGAGGCCATTAGTGCACAATAGGTGTCACAACCCTATTTGTCTTCTCTGGATCACTTGAATATGACTTACCATCACCACTCGTTCCTTTCAAAACTCGGACTTACCCTGCTGACGGTCTTCGCTACTACCAGTCTCCATTCATCAGCAATGGCCACTGAAAGAATCTCGGTGAGGTACGGTCAATTGGGGCGGTCAGTCTCTGTATCATCCTTGGAAGCATTTGCAGAAGATGGGATCATCAATGACGATCTGAGAGGTTACTTGCGTCGGGTCAGCCCAGAAACTAGGACAGAAATTCAACGAGCACTCTCTGCCAGTCGAAAGGTTGACCCAGTCGCATTTTCGCAGTTGTTACAAACCCCCATAGGCTCTCTCATGCTGGAGTACGCGGGCCAAGTCATTCAAACTGGATCCCGTCATAATGGGGCACAAGCGATCCGGGGAGCTTTAAACCTGGCTGCCAACGATCCAGAGGGGATATCCCTAATTGGCTTTTTGAAGGCGTTCCCCACCTCTGAAATGCGCTTTGATTTGGGGCGAGCCCGGATCTTGTATCGGGAGGCCACCAATACCATCACCAACATTGATGGTTTTCTTGCTGATGTGAAGCAGTTGGCGGAAGCGGAAGCGCAAGCGTCGCCAATCCGGGTGGATTCCATCCCTTCGTTGGGTGAAAAGGGTTCTTTCCCTGTGGTTTGGCAAATTTTGAACCTGCAGGATCCCACACGCAATCGTGATTATCCGGTTCATTTGTATTATCCGAAAAATTTTGCATCCATTGAGGGTGGGGTGCCGGTCTTAGTCTTTTCCCATGGATTAGGATCCAGTCCAGAGTTTTTTGCAGGGCCAGCTGAATATCTTGCCTCTCATGGATTTATGGTCGCTCTCCCTCAGCATATTGGCAGTGACAAAGCCCACCAGGATGCAGTTCGTAAGTGGTTGGCCAAAGATCTGTTCAAGGTCAGTGAGTTTGTTGATCGACCTCAAGATGTTTCCTTTCTTTTGGATGAGCTTGAACGGCTTAACCCCAATGAGTTTCAGGGAACGTTGAATCTTGAACAAGTTGGAGTTGCCGGTCACTCATTTGGAGGGTATACTGCCCTCGCTTTAGCAGGTGCAACGGTGGACTTTGATCGGATCCGTCGTCTGTGTCAATTGGATACGGCTGTGGATGTCGGGATGGCTCTATTGTTAACTTGCCGAGCTCTAGAACTCCACGAAACTTCCCCTGAATCTGTCCAGGCTTTAAGCCAGGGAGACTATCAGGATGAACGAGTCAGCATGGTTGCAGCTATTCATCCAGTCAGCCACCTTTTTGGTCAGAGTGGAATGAGTCGGATCCAAGTTCCGGTCATGATGGTTGGTGGATCCGAGGATATTGCTGCCCCCTTACTGCGAGAGCAGGCTGAGCCATTTACTTGGCTGACCACTCCAGAAAAGTACTTGATTGTTGCGGAAAGAGTTTCTCACAATGAAGAGCTAACTACGCTCATCAACGGAAGCCTCTACGCAGTAGAAGAATCAACCACGAACTTGAAACTAGCTCGCGAGGAGTATGAGCATCACATTAGAGCTTTAGCGCTGATCTTCGCACAGGTGCACTTAGTCAAAAATGAAGCGTTTCAGCCCTATTTAAGTGCGGCTTATGTGGAAGCTGTCAGTCAGGCTCCGTTCTCTTTGAATATGGTTCAGGCCCTACCAGCAGATGTTGTCGTTCCCAGAACTCTTGACGACAATTAGCGGTAGCTAGTCAAACACCCCGGCAAAGTCGGTGGCTTGATGAGTGTGACCGCCCCAAGGGCGGGCGACTTTGCTGAGGGTGGATCGGCAAGGTCAAATGGACCAAAAGAAAACCGATAGTTATTGTCGTTGGTGCGGGATTGTCTGGATTGGTTGCATCTTTAAAGCTTTCAGAAGCTGGAGTTGATGTCACCTTGCTGGATAAGGAGCCCTAAGTAGGAGGACGTGTCTATTCTCAACCCCTTGGAGGAACGGATGTCAATCTGGGAGCACAGTATTTCTTTGATTGCGACAATGCTCTTCTAAACCGCTATATCCGAAAAATGGATAAGTTTGCTATGGAAAGAGGTCTAGTAGGAGCATTGTGGGATGGAGTGCTTGCACAATCGGCAGATGGAAATGAGGTATTCTTAAAGCTTCCTATTGAGCGAAAGGCACTGGAAGATTTAGACACTGCTGCCAGGAAAATGGCAAAAGAGCGCAAAGAGCTTATAAGGAATCGGGAGTTCGTCTTTGACAAGGAACCAGCAACACAACTCTGGTCTGATCTGGATATGATGAACGGTTCTCAATATCTCTCTGAATTTCATCCTGATGTCGAAAACTTTTTCAACACGTTGATTATCCCAGAAGGCGGTGTTGGTGCAGATAAAGTCTCCTCCCTCTTTTTGGTGGGTATGTACGGATCAGATGAACGCTATAGTTATCTGATTGAAGGAGGAAACCAAAAACTCACCGAAGTGATGGCGGAAGATATGATCAAGGAAGGTGGCACACTACAGCTTTCAACCGAGGTCACTGAAATTATCAACACCGATACAGGTGTAAGGGTTCGTAGCAACAAGGGAGACTTTGACGCTGATTACGCCATTGTGACCACGCCAGCTACAGTTGCAAAGAATATTATAAAAGAGTTGAGTCCAGCAAAGAGAGAGGCCCTTGAGTCTGTCCATTACGGAGCGAGTATGCAGGTGGGATTACACGTTTCAAATTTCCATTCTGGCAAAGAACTGGTACAGACCTGTATCTTCCATAATGAAACGATCAATGCATATGTGGATCAGGTCAAGGAATACCGAGACAATGAAACTGTGATTACCCTGAATGTTGCGGGCGAAGAAGCGCATAGGCTTGATCACAAAGGCATTATCAACATGGTCACTGAAACGCTCAAGAAACTGTACCCAGATTTTGATTCGGAACAATCGATCATTGACTATAAAATCAAAAAATGGAGAGACGGCATTGTGATTTACTCACCAGGTTTTTTGAGTCAATATCAAGAAGCGATCAGAGGAAAGGAAGGGAATATCTATTTTGCTGGTGATTATACGCATAATCCAGCTCTAGATGGTGCAGCATGGTCTGGTGAACGCTCTGCTGAACAGCTCTTGAGTGCAGCAAAAGAGAAATTTTGTTAATATGAATTCTGCTTTGGTGATTATTCCCACCTTTACCTACTGGACGGAACAGAATCTCAGGACATAACTGGATTTCAATTCCCTTATCAGTACTGGGGCGGATGGAAGGAATTAGCCCAAAGCACTTTATCGTTGCTGGTGCTTTCCTGAGACCATGACGTTCATCAAGTTAGTAGTTTAAATCCAGCTTTAGGGGCAGCTGCTCTAGCTCTCGTTCTGTTGAGAAGTCTGTGATCGTTGCTGAAGTCTTTTATAGCAATTAGAGATCAAATGTGAGAAGGTAGTGATCTGGCTTGCACTCTAGGAGAACGATCGAAGCTGAAGGCCCTTGAAGGATCTCACGTTTCAAATCGGACTGCTATAGCTGGATTTGAGCTTCTCCTGGCAAAATGAGTCCTTAGAACTGATCTGGATCCAGACCTAGATCGATGAGTCTCTGGCGGAGTCTCTGCTCGCGCTGTTCTACCTGTTCAGCCCGTTGGCGTTCCTGCTCAGCTCGTTGGTGTTCTTGTTCAGCCCGCTGCCGTTCCCGCTCCTCTCTCGCTTCTGCCGCGATCGCTCTTTCTTCTAATTCCACCGACGTGAGGAACCGGCGGCCATCCGGACGGTAGAGCTTTAACTCTTCCCCTTCCTGCCACTCAAACCGAATCCCTAGACGCGGACTAATCCAGGAGTGAACCCCCTCGATCCGCTGCAGGATCCGCCCCTGTCTCTGCCAGATCTCTAGCTGGAGCTCATCTGGATCATAGATGTAATACTCCTCGACTCCATGCTGCTGATAAAACTTAAATTTGGTTTTGAGTGAGTCTGCTCCTTCCTTCGCTTTGTTGGAATCGGACAGGATCTCAAAGACCACTTGCGGCGGAATGTTATCTTCCTCCCACTGTTTGTAGCTCCGTCGTGGCCCTTTAGGACGACCTAGCGCCACGAACACATCTGGGGCACACGATCTTACGACGCCTTGCACGGGATACCACAACAGATCCCCAGCGATAAAAACATTGGGTTGGGTAGCGAAAAGGATCTCCAAATTTTCTTTGATCAAGACGATCCATTGGTACTGGATGGTGGTGTCAGCCATGGGCAGACCGTCACTTTAGGGGTAGAAGAGCTCATCGGTCTCTGAGAGTAAGTGAGGTTGAGCGATCATGGTGGATCCTCAGTACGTCCCTTCTGTTGTAACTAAATGCGAAATCTCGTCGAACCGTGAGGCCCCTTTTACAAAGTGTAGCAATCAGAGATCAAATGTGAGAGGGAGGTGATCTTATCTTGTGCTCTAGGAGAACGATCGAAGCTGAAGGCCCTTGAAGGATCTCACGTTTCAAATCGGACTGCTATAGCTGGATTTGAGCTTCTCCTGGCAAAATGAGTCCTTAGAACTGATCTGGATCCAGACCTAGATCGATGAGTCTCTGGCGGAGTCTCTGCTCGCGCTGTTCTACCTGTTCAGCCCGTTGGCGTTCCTGCTCAGCTCGTTGGTGTTCTTGTTCAGCCCGCTGCCGTTCCCGCTCCTCTCTCGCTTCTGCCGCGATCGCTCTTTCTTCTAATTCCACCGACGTGAGGAACCGGCGGCCATCCGGACGGTAGAGCTTTAACTCTTCCCCTTCCTGCCACTCAAACCGAATCCCTAGACGCGGACTAATCCAGGAGTGAACCCCCTCGATCCGCTGCAGGATCCGCCCCTGTCTCTGCCAGATCTCTAGCTGGAGCTCATCTGGATCATAGATGTAATACTCCTCGACTCCATGCTGCTGATAAAACTTAAATTTGGTTTTGAGTGAGTCTGCTCCTTCCTTCGCTTTGTTGGAATCGGACAGGATCTCAAAGACCACTTGCGGCGGAATGTTATCTTCCTCCCACTGTTTGTAGCTCCGTCGTGGCCCTTTAGGACGACCTAGCGCCACGAACACATCTGGGGCACACGATCTTACGACGCCTTGCACGGGATACCACAACAGATCCCCAGCGATAAAAACATTGGGTTGGGTAGCGAAAAGGATCTCCAGATTTTCCTTAATCAAGACGATCCATTGGTACTGGATGGTGTTGTCAGCCATGGGTAGACCGTCACTTTCGGGGTAGAAGAGCTCATCGGTCTCTGAGAGCAAGTGAGGGTGAGCGATCATGGTGGATCCTCAGTGCGTCCTTACCTGTTTTAATTGATTCTATAGATCGTCTATAGATCGAATTGGAATTCTCTGATCGTCTGAGCAGGTGCTACTGTGCCAAAACAGCTTTCGCTCCCAACCTTCCCGCGTTTAGAAGTCGAAGACGCAGGCCATGACATCCTGATTGTTAAAGGGATAATTGAACCTCAGTTGTGCGATCAAATTATTCAAGTTGCTGAGTGTGTCGGCTATCAGCAGGCCAAACTCGCTCTTGGCGATCTCTGGGATGAACAAATCCGCTATAACCACTGGTTAGATCTGGGTGGTGAACAGCCCCTATTGCAGTCAACTCATGAGCTCCTCCAGGCCAAGATGAGTATCCTTAAAAAATTGCTCTACCAGATCTATGGCATTCAGTTTGCGCATAATGAATCTTGCACGATCTTGAAATATGAACCTGGACAGTTTTATCGCCGCCACATTGATAATATGCTCTTACCCAGTCGGCTGGAGGAAGCCCAAAAGGGGATCCCGATCCGAGATGTCAGTGTGGTTGGATATTTAAATGAAGCTTGCGAAGGTGGGGAAACCTACTTTGATCGGCAGGATCTTAAGATCAGGCCTAAAACAGGTCAGGTGATTCTATTTCCCGCAGGCTACACCCATCCGCATCAATCGCTGCCAGTGACTCATGGTGTAAAATTTGCGTTCAATTGCTGGCTATTCCACTAGTCATCTCCTCTTAACAATCCGATAACAATCTGATCTCTTAATCTCATTTCAGGGAAGCTTTACGGGCCTCTGAAGGAGGAGGACAAGCCAATCGATCCCTTCAATCCAGCTCTGGTTCTCTCTCTGATCGGAGTGGACAGGAAGATGGACCAAATCTGGATTTTGCTTGCCGTTTGC
>CAZONZ010000206.1:0-7440 GCA_964581005.1 uncultured bacterium | reverse complement strand
GATACCAAAGCGAAGAAAGTGTTACAATTTGTCAAGTTGATCGTTTATCCCCCATGTCAGCATCATTATTTCCGTCGAGCTCCCAGGTCTCGATCCTGCGGATTGTGCAAGATAGCTACACCGTGTGGTGGCGAGAGTGGCTTGATTTGCGAGTGCGAGTCACCCAGATCTTGGCTTCGGGTCTGGTTGCGCCCCTGATCTATATTGTTGCGTTTGGGGTAGGGTTGGGCAGTTCCCTGAATACCAGTGCTCTCCAATCGATCGCGGGCAATGCGGCTGGAGGATCCTACCTCAGTTTTATTTTGCCGGGTATGGTGGCGCTATCCGCAATGACGATCAGTTTTGCGGGAACCACGTTCTCGATCTGTGCCGCCCGCCTGTTTACCAAAAGTTTTGAAGAAGTGCTGATCATGCCTGTCCACCCGATCTCGCTGCATATCGGCAAAATGTTGGCAGGAATGACTCGTGGCATGATCACGGCAGCCGGAGTTCTGCTGGTTGGGGTATTGGCGACTCAATCCTGGGGCCTTTTGCATCCTCTGGCCCTGCTCATCCTGTTGTTGGACTGTGCTGTGTTTGCCGGGATCGGGGTGATTATGGGGTTGAATGTGCCTTCGATCGAAACGGTCGGGATTGCTACCAACTTTCTGATCACACCCATGTCGTTTTTGGGAGCAACCTTTTTTGATCCAGGCCAGTTGCCGGGATACCTACAGGTTCTGGTCTATTGTTTACCTTTGTCTTACGCCAGTATTGGGATCCGGGCGGCTGCCTATCAACCTTTATCAGAGTTCCCGTGGTATACGATTGGGGTCTTATTCCTGATGGCTACTGTGCTGACCGTGATCGGAGCCTACCAGTTTTCCCATCGACAAGACTGAAGAGAATGAGCAGATACTAAGTCGCTACTGAGTGGACTAGGATTTCAGATCTCCAACTTTCGGGATTAGTGTTCTAAGACTGAACCTGAGATAAGGATTGGGGGTGAGTCGATCGGCCTCCCATAACTTGACTGCGACCTGCGGTTTTGGCTTGATAGAGGGCTTGATCTGCAGCTCGATACAGGGTTTGCAGATCGGTTCCTTCGGTTGGATATTCGGCAACTCCGGCACTGAAACTGACCTGGAAGCGATCCCCTGCCGGACAGGTAAATTCAATTTCTCGCACGAGGTCTAGAACTTGCTGGAGTCGGAGCAAGGCATCCGATTGGCTCATTCCATACATGCCCACGACAAATTCCTCACCGCCCCAACGCCCGATCACGTCTTCCCCTTGAAATGATCGATGCAAAATTTGGCCGAAGCGACTTAAAACCTCGTCTCCAGCAGCATGACCATAGCGATCATTGACATCCTTAAAATGATCCAGATCCAACAAAGCTAAACAGAAACGTTGCTGATGATCCTGGGCTAGCAACAAATATCGATTCAGATCCTGAGTAGACTTGTGGCGATTGGCTAAGCGAGTCAGAGGATCGGTTTCGGCTAAACTCCGCAGTAATTGGATCCGTTCTAATCGTTGCATGATCCGTGCGATCAATTCCGGTCCAACGATAGGTTTACTGACAAAATCATCGGCTCCGGCGGCAAACACTTGATTGATCGTGGCCGCATCCGTCAGTGTGGTTAGGGCAATAATCGGTAATTGACTCCATTGGGCATCGTTGCGAACGATCTGGCACAATTCAATCCCACTGATCTGAGGCATTTTGACATCAAGGAGCACAAGATCCGGCAGGATGGTTTCGAGAACTTGCCAAAATTCGGCTGGATCGGCCAAGGTGGTCACTTGTAATCCCCAGGGTTCCAGCAAGGTTTTCAAGAGTAAAAGGGTTTGGGGATCGTCATCCACCACCAGCACTCTAGCTACCAGACTCTCCAGCTGCTGCACAACCCGCAAGATCACATCAAGGATCATTTCAGGGGTAGCGGGTTTGTGGATGAAAGCTCGCGCACCTAACCGAACAATTTCAGCACGGCTGGCTAGACTATCTTGATCGGTGTGGACGATCACAGGAACCGACGGAATGGTCTGAGCCAAACTCCGCAGAAGCGTTAGACCATCTTCTAGCTGACCTGTCCAACTGGGATCGAGCAGAATCAGATGGGGAGGACGTTGCTCTAGCCACGATTGAAGCTGGTGCGGATCGGACACCAGGCTGCTTTCCATGTCATATCCCTGCAAAAACGGTTTCAGTGCATCGGCAAGTTTGGGATTTTGATCCACAATCAGGAGATGTTTTTGGGGATTGGGGGCAACGGCGGCTTGGCTGGCGAGTCGAACCGGAGTTTGCTCAATTTCGTGACGCAGACCTTTGACTAACTGCTGCAATCGTCGGATCTGTTCAGGATGATGGAACGATTGCCGAGCCACCAACTGCTCAATTTTGTTGGCCAGCCGTGATCCTTTACTAAACCCAAAACTGCCTAACAAGCCTGTCAACACATGGGCAGTATGCTCAGCGGCTTGCTGCAGGGCCACACTCAAATTTCCTTGTTTGACGGCCATGGCCGCTTCTTCCAAGATCTCAACGTCGGCCCGTACACTTTCAGCAAAGCGATCCCACAACCCAGCCAGAGCAATTTGGGCAGAAGGGAGGGGAGCAGACTGATCGGCACCAGCATCGGTGAGGGGATCGGGCTCAGCCTTCAAGCGATAGCCAATGCCATACACCGTCTCGACGAGATCCGCAGGAGCTCCGGCAGCTTTCAATTTTTGTCGTAAGCCTTTGATATGGGTGCGCACAGTATCTTCACCCGGTGTTTCTGCCACAGACCAGAGATGCTCTAAGATCGCGCCACAGCTAAACACTCGTTGGGGATGGCGCAGTAACAATTCCAACAGAGCATATTCTTTCGGAGTCAATCCAATCGGTTGATCCTGAAACGTGACTTCGTAATGGCTGGGGATCAACTGCAGATCGCCCCAGGTCAGGATCGGGCTACCGCTGTTTTGGCCTCGTCGCAGCAAGGCACGGATCCGGGCAGCGAGTTCTTCGGCATCAAAGGGTTTGACCACATAGTCATCAGCCCCAGCATCCAGACCTTTCGCTTTATCCTGGCTAGTATTGCGGGCGGTGAGCACCAAGATCGGCAGATGATAATTGTGACTTCGGATCCGCTGGCAGAGGCTCAAGCCGTCTAACTTAGGCAACAACACATCAATAATGGCCAGATCGTAGTCAAACGTCTGAACATGATCCCAGGCCATTTCCCCATCATTGGCGACGTCAAAGACATAATGCTGTTGCTGCAGCAAGCTTGTGAGCGTGGCAGCCGTCCGTTCATCATCTTCAACGATTAAAATTCTCACAAACTGTTCAGTCCATCACGAACACAGCAGGATCTATAGCCTACCTCACAGGAGCTTGGGGGAGAGAGCCCTCCTTGATAAATTTGAGAACACCAAGCGGGTTAACTGGCCCCCCTTAGATTTAGGATCGAGCCACTGTCCATTAATTGCCAACGATCCTGTCTTGCCATGCTACCCTCTGATCTCTTGATCCACTGGAATCGCGGTGAATCTCTGGTCCCGAAACGGTTGCCACTTAACGATCTGGACCTCGACATTGCCCGCGATCTGATTGATCGGTTTCAAGCAGCCCAAGGATCAACTCAAGCAGAACTGGATCGTCAACTCGCGGAACTAGAGGGAGACAGCCCCAACTATCGGATCAAACGTGGCCTTGCCCACCTCCTGAAAAACAGCTTCTCGACCTTTGAGATCGTCAGCCCCCTCGATCCCCAATCTCTCCGTCAGCGCGTCTTCACTCAGTCAGCCCAATTCGTCCCCAGTCCCCAAACCACTCAGCAGGTTCTCGCCACCGTAGCCGCCGATCTCACGCAGGAACTCGATCATGAAGTCCACGTGGATCAAATTCGCCAAGGTCTCTACGCCGATCTCCCGAATCACAAGATCTTGACCCAATTTGAAGCTCCGACTCCGGCTGAACTCCTGCATCGCTATAACCTGGCCCAAGTCCAAGGGATCTTTTACAAAGCCAGTGAACTAAATATCACAGCCCACCGCAATGATCCAGGTGAATACAAACTCCTATTTCGCTACCTCAAATTATTTCAATTGATGGCCTACATTGAAGGCGATGCCGATCACGGATTTACCATTACGATCGATGGCCCCACCAGTTTATTCAAGCCCAGCACTCGCTATGGACTCGCTATTGCTAAACTGATCCCCGCTTTACTCCATGTAACCAAGTGGAGCCTAACCGCCACATTACACACCAAAGATCCCTACACAAAAACGTTACAAACTCGATCCTTCCACCTCGATTCCAACTGTGAATTGATCAGCCATTACCCACCCGGCAAGCCTTACGACAGTATGCTCGAACAAGCCTTTGCTGAGCGATGGCAACAGCAACAAACCGACTGGCATTTAGAGCGCGAAGTCGATCTTATTCCGATCCCTGGCAGTGTGATGATCCCCGATTTTCGCTTAGTTCACCCCGATGGCCGCACCTTTTTATTGGAGATCATTGGCTACTGGCGACCGGAATATCTCCAGAAAAAATTTGCTCAGGCTCGACGATCAGAATGTGATACCTTGATCTTGGCTATTTCAGAGCGGCTAAACCTGGAGAAAGCAGGGGTCAAGTTTGAGGATCTCCCTGTTCGGATCATTTGGTTCAAAGATAAACTCATGCCCAAGTCGGTTCTAGCTCTACTGGGTTAACTATCTGGTAACCACAATGATTCTCAACCTAAATTGTGCTGACAGGATCGAAACGATGGCCATTGACACTTGGTTCCCCTTGGTAATCTATGCTGAAGATCTAGTCGATGCACCTGATCATCAACAAGAGCTCTTAGCAGCTGTTCTGGAACTAGAGCAAGGCAGTGGTGAACGGAAGGCTTACCCAGACATGGCGTGGACCGGAGATCTACACGGAGTGTCTCAAGTTCATCACGATCCCCGCTTTCGCTGGATTGTGTCCCAAGTTGAAGTTCACACACGGATCTATTTACAGGAATTAGGGATCAATCTCAGTCAAGTCGAGCTTTATATTCAACGATCCTGGCCCATTGTCGCGCGTTCAGGACAAGCCGTAGGATCTCATGCCCATCACACGGCTCATGTCAGTGCTGTATATTATATTGCTGTGCCTGAATCTGAAGATCACGATCCGGGTCATCTTGTGTTTATTGACGATGCCTGCTTAAGTGAAGTGTGTCCTGGGTTAGGAAGTGAGAACACTCAGATCGTGAGCGAGTGGAATGATCTGAATCAACGTCAAGTAGCTTATACACCGGTGGAAGGGCGAATCGTAATTTTTCCGGCTAAGCAGCGTCATGAAGTGACTCAAAATGACTCCGATGCACCCCGAATCTCTCTCTCCTTTGATATTGCGATCACTGGAGTTTCTCAAGGACAGGCAAGTTCCTATGAATTTCTAATGCCTCCTCCTCACCAGTGGCAAGCCTTTCGAGCTAAAGATCTAAAAGATCTAAAGATCTAAAAGATCTAAAGTAATCTGACCGTTTTCGATCTCATAGTATCGGTCACACACGTGTCTGGCAAATTCGATATTTTGTTCAGCTAGCAGGATGGTTAAGCCTTCCCCTTTCAACTGCTGGATCACACTCGCAATCTGTTGCAAGATCACAGGAGCTAATCCTTCTGATGGTTCATCTAACAGTAACAGGATCGGATTCGTCATGAGGGTGCGAGCTAAGGTCAACATTTGCTGTTCCCCACCACTCATCTGACTCCCCCGCCGCGATCTCAATGCTTTCAACCGTGGAAACAAGCGAAACACTCGATCAAGATCCCAACAAGGAGCACCTGATCGAGGAGGACGTTGCCCCACTCGCAAATTATCCAACACTGTCAAATCGGAAAAGATGCGGCGATCCTCAGGGACATACCCGACCCCAAGTTGAGCAATGGTATGGGTAGGCAGACCCACGATTGAAGTTTGCCGAAATCGGATCTCACCCTCGATCCAGGGCACAAGGCCCATAATGCTGCGCAGGGTTGTCGATTTCCCGGCTCCATTGCGACCGACTAACGCCACAGCCTCCCCAGCTTGAAGCGATACATCTAGATCAAACACGATCTGGGCTTGACCATACCCGCTACTTAACTGATCAATGTTGAGGATTTCCATGATGCATCACCGTTACCGAGATAAACCCTCTGAACCTGAGGATCCTGTTGGACCTGAGCTGGAGATCCCATTGCGATCATCTGGCCTTGAGCCATCACCATAACTCGATCGGCATAGCCAAACACCACATCCATATCGTGCTCTGTAAATAGCACCCCGATCTCCCGTTGCTTGGCCAACTTCAGCGTTAGATCCATTAACCCTGTCCTCTCAGCTGCAGACATGCCCGCCGTCGGTTCATCCATCAACAAAACTTGGGGATTACTCGCCAATGCCATAGCCAGCTCTACCCGCTTGAGATCCCCATACGCCAAGATCCCACAGAGACGCTGCGCCTGATCCGCAAGCCCAACCTGATCAAGTTGCTCCATCGCTTCTGTTCGATAAAGACGCCGAGCCAGAGGAACAAGAGATCTCAGACGATGATCACGGGCCAAAAACACCATCTGAACATTCTCCCGCACTGTCATCGACGGAAAGATCGCTGCGATCTGAAAGGTCCGGCCCACTCCCAACCGCCAAATCTGACGCGGGGATCGATCTGTGAGCTCCCTAGATGGATAAGGATCAACTCCAGATTTCGGAAAAAGCTGAATCTTGCCCGCATCCGGCTTGATCTGACCATTCAGCATGTTGAAACAGGTGGTTTTGCCCGCACCATTAGGACCGATCAAAGCCAACAGTTCCCCTGCCGCTAGATCAAAACTGACATTGTGAACAGCCTGGATCCCACCAAACGCTTTTCGTAACTGTTGCACGCTTAAAACGATCATGAAGAGCCATTCGCTGAGTGTACCGGAGGGTTGACGCATTGGGCAGCTGCAGATATCCAATCTCACTAATGACGAGATTGCAGGGAGGAGAGCATCTTACGCACAAATTGACCGATCGTTTCCACCAGCTTTGCCGCTGAGTCTACTTGGGGCGGAATATTTGCCATGAGGGTGTGGTAGTCGTCCAAAAGATCATGTTCTTCAGGGGAAACATTATCGTCTGCGATCAGAAGATTGCCAACAGCCCCCAGTAATTGCAGCCGTTCTTCCTCATTAGCCTGATTCAGAAATTCCACCATCCAGAGTTCGGTTTGCTCCGGTGAAATAGGTTTTTGTAATAATTGCTGGATTCCTGGATCCTGAGCCAGAGCGTAACGTCGCAGCAACATTTCCATATACTCCAGCTCACTTGGATCCAGTCGTCCGTCAATCCAGGCCGAACCGATCACAATCTTAAGTAGAAGCTGGCGCTGATCGATAGGATCCATGAACTCACCCTTAGGTATCTGAAAACTCAAACTGAGCCTGATCGGAACA
>CAZONZ010000205.1:0-7449 GCA_964581005.1 uncultured bacterium | reverse complement strand
TAGCAGTAGCATTATTTGGTGTTGTCGGTGGTTTGGCCAACGGAATATCTGGGGCTATTGTTGGGGCTGCTGCTGTACCTCTTTTTTTGAAACTTGTAGAGGCGGGCCGAGACGAATTTTGCCGACATAAGCATGCCTTGAAGTAAGGATGAAGATGGGGAGGTGGTGTGAGTTGAATCCAGCATCTAATATTGTTTTGGGTAATCTCAACAGCACTGGTGATTTTCACAGGATGTGCTTACGTGTCCGACGCTACTGGTCAATTTATTGGGATCGATAATGCTCGTATCGTGGCTGGGCCTGGACATTAAGATAGGGTTGCAATCACTCCAGAAGGCTGAGCGGACGATCTTCTTGGATCTATGGCATCCATCACAAACCTGTATGTTCGGTGGCAGAAGGTGGAGCGGCGGTGGGGGGACAGAGGTTTTATACTGTGAGTGTGTCTAAATGTTGAGCAACGCACTCGTGTTTTTCTTAACTGGCTACGATTACTTCCTCGGCTTCCTGCTGATCTGTGCCCTCCTGCCTGTGGCCGCACTGACAGCCTCTGCCCTCTTGAGCCCCAAAAAGGGAAGGGTGCTTCGCACCACCACCTATGAGTCTGGGATCGATCCCCAAGGCCAAGCCTGGATCCAGTTCAATATCCGCTATTACATGTTTGCCCTCGCCTTCGTGATCTTTGATGTGGAAACGGTCTTCCTCTATCCTTGGGCGGTCGCATTTCACCGCTTGGGCCTGTTAGCCTTTGTGGAGGCCCTGATCTTTATCGCCATCCTTGTGATCGGCCTTGTCTACGCTTGGAGAAAAGGAGCATTGGAATGGTCATGACTCCCGCCGGTAGCAGCACGCAGCCTACCGATCCGACCCGCTCAATCCCGATGATGTACCCGTCTGAGGCTCCTCAAGTGACCTCGGATCTGTCCAATAATGTGGTGCTGACCACGGTCAACGATCTCTACAGTTGGTCCAAGATGTCCAGCTTGTGGCCGCTGTTGTATGGAACGGCTTGCTGCTTCATTGAGTTTGCTGCCATGATCGGCAACCGCTTCGACTTCGATCGCTTTGGTCTGCTGCCCCGTTCCTCCCCTCGGCAGGCGGATCTGATCATTACGGCGGGCACAGTCACGATGAAAATGGCTCCCGCTCTGGTCAAGCTCTATCATCAAATGCCAGATCCCAAATATGTGATGGCTATGGGAGCTTGCACGATCACAGGCGGTATGTTTAGCACCGATTCCTATACTGCTGTGCGGGGAGTGGACAAACTGATCCCGGTTGATGTTTACATTCCCGGCTGCCCGCCTCGTCCTGAAGCGATCATGGATGCCATTGTCAAATTGCGTAAAAAGATCTCGGCGGAAGATATGCGGGAGCGTGGGTTTCTGCAGCAAACCCATCGGTATCACACGGTCAAGCATGAGATGAAGGCGGTGCCAGAGATCCTCACTGGCAAATATATCGAGTCCGAAGCTCGTTATACCCCTCCGGCTGAATTGACCCAAATGATCGGGACGGCTCTGCCCCCTGCGCTGCAAACTGCCGATTTCCGGTTAGCTGAACAAGAGATCAAAGCACTGCGGGAGATGTAATTCATGGCGGAATCCGACTCCAATCCAACTAATTCTGGATCTCAATCTGTCGCTGTTGCCGATCGAGGACCTGCTTCCACCTTTCTGGCTCAGAATGGCTTTGAGCATGAGTGGTTAGGCTTTGATCATGCCGGGGTTGAGATGGTGAGTGTGGATCGGAACTTTTTGTTGCCGATCTGTACCGCGCTCTATGGGTATGGCTACAACTATCTGCAATGTCAGTGTGGGTACGATCAGGGGGCGGGTCAGTCGCTGGTCAGTATGTATCACCTGATCAAGATTGCAGACTGGCAGCCCGATCAGGCGAAACCGGAAGAAGTCCGGATCAAAGTGTTTCTGCCCCGTGAGGATCCACGAGTGCCTTCGGTCTACTGGATCTGGAAGACAGCCGACTGGCAGGAGCGGGAATCGTTTGATATGTTCGGGATCCTCTATGATGGACATCCCAATCTAAAGCGGATCCTGATGCCAGAGGATTGGATCGGTTGGCCGATGCGGAAGGACTATATCACCCCCGACTTCTACGAGCTGCAAGACGCTTATTAGGTCGATCAAGTTCAGCCAAGTTCAGCCCAGGGGTCAAGACGATCAGGGGCATCCTAGGATCTGAGGATCCCATAAGGATCACAAGGATCAGCCTAGGATCTGAGGATCATCAGGATTCACGGGATCAACCCCTTACAGGATCAAGCAGGGATCATGTCTGCACACCAGCAGCGAGAAGCAGATCTAAGGATCCAGATAGCTCGGCGGATCCAGCAGAGTCCCCAGCAGCGGATCTCGTTTGCGGAGTACATGGATCAGGTGCTGTATGATCCCGATCTGGGCTACTACGCTTCCCAGGTGACTCAGATCGGCGCAGCAGGGGATTATGTGACCTCTTCAACGCTCAGCTCTGATTTTGCTCAACTGCTTGCGACACAATTTCAGCAACTGTGGACTGTGCTCGATCGGCCAGTCCCATTTTGTTTGGTTGAGATGGGGGCTGGACAAGGGATCCTCGCCGCTGATCTGTTAAATCATGTGCAGGATCGATATCCTGAGTTTTGGCAAGCCTTGCAGTACGGGATCATTGAGCGATCGCCTGCTTTGATCCAGCTGCAACACACTCGATTAGACTCGATCCCAGCTCCACCGCATGGAGTCCAATGGTTAACGTGGGATCAGATCCCTTCGCACTCGATCACAGGTTGCTTCTTCTCGAATGAGTTGGTGGATGCGTTTCCGGTGCATCGCGTTCAGATCCAGGATCGCCACCTCCACGAGATCTACGTCACTCTTGCGGATCCCAAGCCATCGGAAGGATCCCAGACAAAAGCATCTGAGACGGAAGGATCTCAGGTAATACGATCTCAGATCAAAGAATCTCAAACCAAAGAATCTCAGACCAAAGGATTCCAGACCAAAGGATTCCAGACCGAAGGATTCCAGACCAAAGCCTCTCAGACCCAAAAATCTCAGACCAAAGGATCCCAGACAATACGATCTCAGGCCGAAGAATCCCAGACAAAAGTATCTCAGATCGAAGCCTCTCAGACTGAAGGATCTCAAGATTTAGAATGTCCCCAGGTTGAGGATCTACCTCAGTTTCAAGACACCCTTGCTGATCCCTCAGATCCTAGGTTGCTGAGCTATCTTCAGGATCTTGGGATCTCCATAGACTCAGAAGCTTATCCAGACGGGTATCGCAGCGAGATCAATTTGGCCGCCATAGACTGGATCCAAACCGTGGCGGATCGACTCCAACGCGGGTATGTCCTCACGATCGATTACGGCTATCCGGCTCAACGCTACTACCATCCCTCCCGCAGCCAGGGGACACTCCTCTGTTACCGCCGCCATCTGAGTGGAGACACCCCCTATCAAGCCCTTGGTCAACAAGATCTCACCACCCACGTCAATTTCACGGCCCTGGAGTATTACGGCCACCAAGCAGGTCTGATCTCGATCGGCTTCACAGATCAAACTCAGTTTCTCTCCAAGTTAGGTCTCCTGGATCGCCTAGCTCACCTCAATGATCGGGATCCTGTCTCGATTACTGAGATCCTCCAACGCCGTCAAGCTCTACACTTCTTGATCGATCCCTTAGGCTTAGGCGGTTTTGGAGTTTTGATCCAAGCCAAAGGACTGACTGCAGCGGAAGCAAAGATCCCCTTGGAGGGATTTCGGAGCATTGAATGACTATACGTAGATAAACTAGGCCAGTAGAGTACCCTGATCGGGGGGAACATCCTGCCAGCGTCCTGATCCAACGGCCCGGATGGCTTCCGAAAGCTGAAAAGATCCGGCATAGAGGGCTTTGCCAACGATCACGCCTGTAACTCCTAACGGAACCAATCTGAGCAGCGATAACAGATCCATGATCGAGCTGATTCCTCCAGAGGCGATCACAGGAACTGAAGCTGCTGCAGCCACGGCACGGAGTTGATCGAGGTTAGGGCCGCTGAGGGTACCATCGCGTTGAATATCGGTGTAAATGATCGCGGCAGCTCCGGCTTGACTGACCTGGGTTGCTAGATCGGTGGCGAGTAGGGGTGTTGTGCTCAGCCATCCACGGGTGGCCACCTTGCCATCACGGGCATCAATGCCGACTACGACTCGATCCGGATGCCGTTGGCAGAGGGTCTGCAAAACATCAGGCTGCTCGACCGCTAGCGTTCCCACGATCACCCGATTAACCCCGATCCGGAGCACCTGTTCGGCAAGGGCAAGCGATCGGATGCCACCACCCACCTGAATCGGGATGGAAAGGGTTTGAACAAGGGCTTCGATCACAGCCAAATTGACTAAATCTCCAGTCTTCGCCCCATCGAGATCAACCACATGTAAGCGAGGTGCGCCTTGATCCGCCCAAACCTGGGCTTGTTGCACGGGATCAGTTGAGAAGACTTCGGCTTGCGTGTAGTCTCCTTGAAACAGGCGCACACACTGTCCACCCAAAAGATCGATCGCGGGAATTACATCCATACTGTGTAGCTAGCTTGCAACTTACGTCTCACCAGAGCCCATGTGTGATGAAGGCCGATGTTGGATCCACCATAGCTCAGGCGAGAGATCTTCTGAGGCTATTTCTAAGAATAGGAGAGAATGGTTTACAGTAGAGCACAAGGAACTCGCCACTACATTCTTCTCACGATCAGTAGCAAAGGCAAGACAAGCTTTGATGTTTTCTGAGGTAGATCTCAGGAACCGTTATAAGCGTAGAGGAGTTCCATGAAATAGTAAACCAGTGGGGCTGTGAACACATAGCTATCGCCCCGATCCAGGATCCCCCCATGTCCAGGGATGAGATCTCCTGAATCTTTGACACCTGCATTGCGCTTCATCAGCGATTCGGTCAGATCTCCTAATAAACTGGTGACCCCAATCAAGAATCCAATGATCCCACCAGAGCGCCAGGGCATGGGCCAGTGGAGATAATGGGCACCTGTGATCGCTAGCGCCACACTCAATGTGATCCCAAAGACAGCTCCTTCTACGGTTTTTTTGGGGCTGATGATCGAAAGCCGGGTTTTCCCGATCGCCCGCCCCACCACATAGGCTCCAACATCGGCGGCGATGATACACCCATAGGCTAATAAGATCACCATCAAGCCCTGATCGGGGCCAATGCTCAACAATCCCGGCGACATCGAATCCATCTGGCCAAAGGATCGAACCGGAATCCAGAAGCTGGGGAGGTAAGCGCAGTAGAACAGACCCAGGATCGAGGTGGCAATGTCGGCAATGGTGGCAACTTCGGGTTTGAAGAGTAGGTAGAAGCAGATCACGGATCCGGATACGGTGAACACAGGACTGATCCATTCCGGCTTTAACAGTTGAAACAGCACCAGAACCTGGCTCAAGACCATGGTGGTTCGCATGGCTGGAGCACTACCTGTGGCGTGAACCAGCCGAAAAAATTCCAACTGTCCCAAAAATACGATCACCGCGATCGCAGTTGTAAAATACCATCCCCCCAGGATTGTGACCACGAGCGTGAGCCCGATTGCGACAATACCACTTGCTAATCGTGCTCCTAGCATCGATCCCACCGTTGCAGATGTTTGAGCCTTCGATCGGTTGCGTCTATTCCCTTGAGGCAGACAACCGCACTTCCATCACCGTCCCTCGAATGTTGTAATCAAAGGTCTCCAATTCTAACGACATACCGATCTTGACCTTGTTATTGCCCAACACGATCGAGTCATCTGTCTTTTGGCCTTGGCCCTGCAGCGTCATCACCACATCCTTGCGAAAGGGTTCTGGATCGGGGATAAACCGGATCTCACCATCCGGCATCACCAACGGAATCTCCCGGCTGACATCTTCAACCTTCAGCACATCCACCTGGCCATAGGTCTGGTTCCGAATGATCAAATTCGCTTGCCCTCCAGCCACAAACGGATCGAGCGATCGGGTGCTAATCCCCCGAATGATCATGTCCACTTCCACCGGCACCGTCGGCGTATTCCCCAGCTGAACCACACTGCCCACCTGTTTTCCAGGGAAAAATAACACGGAGGCAATCGCCACGATCAAAATGATCAGTGCCCCCAGATCCAGCACACTGATCTTGCCTAACACGCGCCCCTTGGGATCGATCCAAGCCATAGTTCACCTCAGCTGACACACACTGTCAAAATTTAAGCAGATCTGCACGCTGGAATGGAGTGTTAGAACCTGGATAAGCTGTGCAGATGACGAAAACTGTTGTGATCATGACAAATTCTCTGGGGTTTTGCTGTCTGGGTCTCGATCATATCCACTTTTTTGTGGACGATCTGGGCGATTGGTTGGACTGGTATCAACAGATCTGGGACTTTCACCTCCAGGGCCGCCAGCTCACCTCAGCCACAGAGAGTATCTGGCTCCACCATAACCAAATCCATCTGATCCTGTCTCAATCTCGTCAGGGGCAAGGTCCGGTTGCCGCCTATCGTCACCACCATCCGCAGGGGATCGTGGACGTGGCATTCCAAATCGATAAGGCTCAGCAAGCCTATGAGAGTTTAAAGCAGCAAGGTCAGCAGATTGAGATCCAAACCCAATCGCCTGAGCTCACCCATTTAGTCCTATCGATCCCGAATCCTGAGTATGGTGATCGATCCGCTGCCGATCCCTGGTTGCCGATCCGCCATTCGCTGATTGAGCGCCGCGATCCCATCCAAGCAAGGCTTTTACCAGGTTTTGAACTGACGTCTGGATCTCGTAATCCGTCGGGACCTCCGCCCACCCGTCCCGGTTTGAGTTTGAGTCATATCGATCATGTGGTTCTGAATGTGCCTCAGGGATCGATGGCCGCGATCGCCGCTTGGTACCAAGAGGTATTTGGCTGGATGCCTCACTATCGCTACACCGTCAAGACTCCCCGATCCGGCTTACACAGCATTGTTGTCGCCGATCCCAACCAGGCCAGCGGACGCGCCCCAAGGTTGGATCCTCAGTCAACCCCCGATCCTAGACTTGCTCTAGATGCCAAGGAGATCCTGGATCCCACGTCAAAGATTCTGAATCCCGCGTCAGCTGAAGATCCCACGTTCCCCCACGATTGGATTCAGTTAGCGATCAATGAGCCCACTGGCCCAACCTCCCAGATCCAAGAATTCCTCGACGCCAACCACGGGTCCGGGATCCAACACATTGCCCTCCACTCCAACGCCATTTTCACCACTGTCCAAACCCTCCGCGATCGGGGGATCTCGTTTCTCCAAGTTCCCGATGAATACTACACCCAGCTATCCGATCGATCGATTTCCACAGCATGGATCACGGAACTTCAGCAGTATCAGTTACTGATCGATCATGTGGATCGCCAGGATCAGGATCGGATCCTTTTGCAAACCTTCACGAAGCCATTATTTCCAGAACCTACATT
>CAZONZ010000204.1:0-7480 GCA_964581005.1 uncultured bacterium | reverse complement strand
GGTTGCTGTTGAGTTGGGAAGCCCCGTCCCCTTGTGGGCGGGGTAGTTCACCTCGATTGCAGCAGTTTTTCCAGGATCTGATCATGGGTTTGGCCTTCGTCAACCCAGGCTTCCCCATCTTTGATCCGCTCCGCCGCCGTGAGGATAAACAGATTCGTCTCAGCGCCTAAGGCTTCGCTGGCCGTTTGAATACAGACTAACTCTCGACCCGTCAGCTGGCTAAACCACGTCGCTAATAACCCTGCCTCCAGAAATCCCATCGGGCGTGTGAAGTGAGTCGGAGTCATGGCTGCAAACGGGGAATTCAGGATCCGTGCGATTAAGATCCCTTGATCTTTGTAATTCCAATCTAAGGTCAAGCTCCCCCAGCCATGGGTTTTCCAAGCTTGTTGAAGATTTTGAATAAACAATCCCATCTCCAGCTCGGCCAGAGGCTTCTGATAAAAATCAGTCAGCTCCGTGGCAAAGCGGCGAAAAAACTCTTTCCCCCACATCCGCCCACAATTGCGCAACACCAATCGAGCAGCTTGCCCTGTCTCATACTCCAAACCCGTGTAGATCGCTTTCAACAAGGGTTCCGGTAAAGCCAGCAATCGATCGCCATGCCGACTTTCCAATAAGCCTGCTTCCAGATCACCTTGGACATAGGCTCCCGGAGCATAGTAGTTCCCCGGAATCGCAACGTTGGGATCAAAATGGGCTGCTTGGGTCATGTCAGATCCTAGTTAGAGGGTTAGAGTGCTACAAAGGCTAAGGTTAAAAGATCAAAGCAACTTGCGCCTGGGTCACATAAGGCCGAATAAACTCCAATTCACCAGGAGCCAAATGCTGTTTGAGGCTTTGCTGCAGCAGGCGGTAGAGAGCTTCATACACATCCCGCAGATCGTAGAGGCGAGCTTGTTCCTCGATCCATTCGATCAAGCGCTCCTTCAATAACTCCTCATCCACCAACAGCATAGCCAGTCCACATTGGCGGAGAGACAGGGCCAGATCGCGTTGACAGAGCTCCAGCACCTGGGGGGTGAGGTGGGGAATTTCCTGCTGCAGCTGGCTCAGAGTTTGCGCAATCATGGTCGATTCGTGATCGCGTAACATGCGGTAAACATGCTGACGCTTTGGCCAACCCATGACGTAATCCTTAATCGACTTGATCTCCTCCGGTTTGAGGTAGCGCCCCTCGGCCTCGATCATGAGCTGGTCAATGTGCTGGGTCATGCAGGCATCTCCACTGGCAGTCTGATACGTAGGAATCCACTCATCTCGGATCGCAACGGCAATCGGATCTATCTCCCCATTCCGAAGATCACACGATCCCCTCTCCGATCAACCTTAGATCAAAAGCTCGACGATAGATCAGGCCAAAGCCAAAGTGCAACTAAAGTCTATGGATCTATGGGCGATCGATACCGGATCCAAGCCTCTGGTAGAAACGTTCCAAGCCAGCTATCCCAGTCAATCCAGATCGCTCAAGCCACAAGTTGCGAACCCCACCCCTAAGACAAGCATCCACATCCCCAGAAGATCTGAGATAAAGTCTGAGGTGAGGCTTTGGGAGAGAGTCCCCAAGGTTCTGTGGCACAACAGTACAACCTAGATGACCTGGATTGGATCCAAATCCGGCCATCCAGGAGCTAAAGGTAGCATGAGACTGGGCTTTAGAACATGCCGAATAGATCAGATAAGGTCAAGGAGCTTTCTTCGTCCTCCCATTCCGCCTCCTGTGCCGTAGCTGACGCCAAGGATCGGGCTGCTAGAGCACCAGGATCACCATTCCAGGGGATCGAGGCAAAAAAGTCACGCACAGGCACGAACTCCATCGGACCTGTAGGCTGTTGCAGAGAAAGATTATCCCAGTTCAACCGCCCAAAAAAGCTCTTGACACTCTCATCTAAAAACAGCTTGCTGCTCATGGATCTAACCCACAGTGGCTCCGGACCGCAGCTTCTGAGTGATCTCGGCTGCGCTTGCTCCTTCATTCAACCAGAATGCTGCTGCATCGATCCGATCTTTACTGCCCAGCAAAAACTTACAATAGGTTTCTCCCATTGAGTAACACTGAATCTCGATCGCGTTGAGGGGGCGTTCCACCATGTTCGAGAAAAAGCCAGCAAACAAGCCCGCATACAGATGACAAACTGGCTTGCCGACATTGCCTAAGGTTCGAGCTACAGCTGAGTCAAACAGGTTGATAAAAATAAAGCCTTGCTTGCGTCCTTCCAGATCAACTTCCCAACGACCCCAACCCTGAGCGGCGAGCGGCCACCACCAGGTTTCCATCAAAAACATCACATTGCTCTGCTTGACTTTACGGCGATACTCGTTCTCGTACCACATGGCAAAGGCAGACCCATCTTTGCGGCCCCACTCTTCCCCGACCGTATACATCAGCGAGGCCGAGGCATCTCCGACCTCCTCCTCAAGCCCTTGTTGCAGGCCAGTAATAAAGTCTTCACTCACTAAAACATTGCGCCCCCCATGCCAATCCACCAGGATCCCTTTGCGACGATCAAAGCGGAAAAAGTCACTACGGTTGTAGTGATTGTGGCGTTGGCTAGCAGGTTGGAGGCGGAGTTCAATCGGTGCAACAGTCATAATTAAAGGCTAAATGTGAAAAAATTCTGATCTCGATCAGGTAACCTGAATCAACCATAACCGTTCTGTTGGGATTGAGACCATTCGGTTTTCACGAGGATAGGCCAGTTATTCTAGAAGATCGGCTTGTCTTGGAAGAGATTCTCCCAGTCGGTTTCTCGCACAGACTGAGCAAACAGGAGCAACCCAAAGACAAAGGGGAAGATGATCCCCGCAAACCCCAATAACCCTAGCAGCTGGGAAACAGCTCGGCCAAACTGCTTCTGGTTCGCACTGGCTGTATCTTTAGCCGAAACAAAGCCACTGGAAGCGAATGCTGCTAAGACCGATCCAAATACACCCGTCACCACACTCGGTAGGAAAAAGGCTTCAATCTCTTCAAACTCAACAAACTCCAGCCAGGGTAGGAGGCCAAAGCAAGCTACCTCCAAAACCAGCCAGGTGAATCCGAAGGTAAACAGGTTATTGCGGAATACCACCAAGGGATCTTTCATCCGTCAACCACTCCCAATAGCGAGACAACAAACTGCACAGCACCCCAGCAAACCAGTTCAGGCCAAGATTGTAGAACGATCGGGAACTGTTGAGGATACCTAGCCGAATCCCTCAATCCTAACGTACAATCTCAGAATTCCCTAAGGATTCCCGCCTAAGGCTCGGTTGCGATCAACGTTAAGACTCCTTCCAATTCATTTTTCATCTTAGAACACCACTTGGATTACGTATGCCTGAACCTGTTGTCTCTGCTGCTGCAACCCTGACCCGTCCGATCTTGGAGGTGGATCAGGTGAACGTTTATTACGGCGAAAGCCACATTTTGAGGGATGTGTCGCTGGTGGTGCCGGAGGGAGAGGTGGTTTGTCTGATGGGGCGAAATGGAGTGGGCAAGACCACGTTGCTGAAAACGATCATGGGACTTCTGCGATCCCGCCGGGGTCATCTCAAGCTAAACCAACAGAGTGTGACTTCTCTCAGTCCTGATCAACGGGCTCGATTGGGGATCGCTTATGTTCCTCAGGGACGGGAGATCTTTCCAAAATTGACTGTCGCTGAAAACCTTGAGATCGGCTTGGAAGCAGCCTTACCGAAACACCGCGATCTGCCTGAACAGGTTTTTGATCTGTTTCCCGTGCTTAAGACCATGCTGCATCGGCGAGGGGGCGATTTGAGTGGGGGACAACAACAACAGCTGGCGATCGCTCGCGCCCTGGTCTCTCGCCCTCAACTGCTGCTACTCGATGAACCCACCGAAGGGATTCAGCCCTCGATCATTTTGGAGATTGAAGCTGCGATTGAGCGGATCAGGGAACAGGGCGGGGTTTCGATCTTGCTGGTAGAACAATATTTCCAATTTGCCCAACGGTTGGCTGATTCCTATTACGTGATGGACAAAGGCGCAATTGTTCTACAAGGCCGCAAAGCAGATATGGATGGGGCCGTTCTGCAACGCTATCTTTCTGTATAACCCTTTGTTAGACAGTAGCCCTTCTTCTACTCTGTTTCTGGTCTTGTATCGTTTGGTTACAGCTGCTCGGATCCTGATTCGGACTTCTCTGGCTGAGGTGTGATCTCACTCATGGATGTTCATGAAATTGAGAGCATTCTCCTTCTTTTGACTGAGATTATCTTGTCGGTTTTCCTAGTTTCAGAAACGCTGCTGACCCATATTTTCTCCTCACAAGGATGTCTCTATAGTCTCATCAACAGACCCCTCACCAAATTAACCGAGGTTCCCCAATTTCATCAATATCAGAAATCTTCCACCTCCCATTATCCAGTTCTAGAGTAAAGCGGTAAGTTCCAGACACAGTTCCAGTCTGATCAGGATCAATTCTGCCATTTATAATAAGTGTTATGTCTTCGTTAATTCTAAGATCAATGGTGGCTTGAGTTCCCCGAATAGAGACCTGGCTTAGAGGTTCGACAGAAAACTCTCCATATGTATAGTACCCATTGTTTTGTCTGAGCCAATTGACTGCATTTATAGATCGTTGAAAGAAGATCCTAGTGGTATATTCACTAAGAATTTGAGGATTGAGTGATGGACCAAAAGCTTGTTCCTTAGCCCGCAACCAAGATTCTACCAAAATAATAGCATATTCACTTGTGAGAAGAACATCCAGATTTTCTGGCGGGGTTGGAGGTGGCAGCATCAACAGAGGTAATGGTGTTTCAGGAACGGGAGAAAGTAAACCAGGGTGATCATCGTTATATCTTAGCTCAGGTGGACGGGTTGGTCCTAAAAGTATGTAAGCATTGAAAAAGATAACGAGTAGTGAAGTAGATAAACTGAGTAATTCAATTAAAGTAAGCCAATGGTTTTTCTGTAGTTGATTGGGATCATTGGAGTTAGGATCATCCGAAAGAGTTTTCAGTTTTTGTGTAATGGGTAATCCTGTAAATGTTCCACTTAGCCTTCTAGAAAGAGAGCTTGCCCAGTTTTCAGTATTTTCAACATCTACTCTAGGCTTCTCGCGCATAAGAGCTTGCGATTTTCCGTTTGCTTCTTTTAGATCGTGTAGGATCTCTAGCTGCGATCGATCCTCAATCACCTCCAACGCATCTACAATGTCAATGATGCGGGACACATAATCACTAAGATCAGGTCGGTAGGGAACCAAGAGCTCATACTCCTGGCTTGAGTCGATCCAAAGAGCTCCTTTATCGGAGTGCTTACGATCTTCACTCCATCCTTTTGCACGTAAATAGGCAACCAGTTGCTCAGGTTCGATTGATCTGAGCACTTCTTCATCTCGGATCTTGACCCGTATCGATCCATATTCACCAGGTTTCAGATCTTGCAAGATATCTAACTGGGATCGCTTCTCGATCACCTCTAGCGCGTCCACAATATCGGTGATGCGTGCAACATAATCGGCAAGAGGACGATAAGGGACCAAAAGCTCATACTCTTCTTGATCGGAAGGTTGCTGATCTTGATCGGGAGGCAGTTGTAAGATCCAAAGACCACCCTTGTCTGAGAGCTGGCGTTGCTCCTGCCAACCCTTTGCCTTGAGATAGGAGATCACCTGCTCAGGCTGAATATCCTTGAGAACGTCTCTGTCCCGTATCTTGATGTTCACTATCTCCCTTTTTGATTGAGCATTTTCAGATATGGTTTGACATGCAGCGATCTATCGATACCGAAGTGTTGACTTGCTGACTGCGATCAAACTACTTGTGGTTCCGAGCAGGATCCCCATGCCAAGGAGAACACCGGGGAGGATCCAGAAATAGCTTTGGCTCAGGGTTGGGGGAAGTTGGAGGAAGGGCAGCACGATCACTTGCGTCAAGAGATCATGAAACACTTGTTGGGATCCGAGCACAAGACTCCAGGCTCCAGCCGCGCCGATCACCCCGAAAATGCAGCCCTGCAAAATGAAAGGTAAATAGATCCAGGTATTCGTGGCTCCAACGAGTTGCATCACTTCGATCTCGCGGCGGCGAGCCATCACGATCAGACGAATGGTTGTTGTGATCACGGCTACTGTAGTTAGCGTCAAGATCCCCGTTACCGTCAGGGTGCCTAAACGGAGCAAGCCCTGTAATTCGGCTAATTGGTTGATCACCTGGCTGCCGTAGTAGATCTCATCGATCCCCTTGACCCCCTTCAGTACCTCCGCCACCTCCGGCAACGACTCACTCGAATCCGCCTGGACCCGGAGAGCATCTACAAGTGGATTTTGCGTTCCTAACTGAGCTTCAACCGTTTGCTCATCCTGCAAACCCATATCGATCAAAAGATCTCGCCAAGCCTCGTCTTTGGAGATCACCCGCACATCTGCCACATGAGGGAGCTGTTTGACGTGGGATTGGAGATCGGATCCCTTGGTGTCTGGTTCTAGATAGGCGGAGATCTCTAGCCGTGATCCAAGCATTTGGACCGCATTGTCTAAACCCCAGGACAACTCTAGACTCGTTCCTACCAGAAATAGCAAGACCATCAACGTACTGACCGCCGCCCAATTCAGCCAACCGCCTCGCTGCAGACCTAATCCGGTTTCCTGCAGTAGGTAACTGATCTTGGCCAAAAAGACCCGGATCCCATTTAGCACAGCCCGCCTCCTGATCGATCCTGTTGTTGCATCCCCATCGCGTTCTCAAAATCTACCCCAACTGGCCCAGCGATCTCTAGCGCAGGTTATAAAGATGACCGTCTTCAATCCGGATAATCCGATGATCATTGCGCTCAACTAGATACGGATCATGGCTGGTCATCATGATCGTGACCCCAAAGGAATTGAGACGTTCTAGGATCTGCAGGACAAGAACGGAATTTTCCCAGTCGAGATTGCCTGTGGGTTCATCAGCCAGGAGGAGAACCGGAGTATTCACGATCGCTCTGGCCAAACTCAAGCGCTGCTGCTCACCTCCAGAGAGCTCGTGGGGAAACCGATCTTTTTTCTCAGTCAATCCCACCATTTTTAACGTGGGTCCAAGTCGCCGCCGGATCTCGCCCTGGGGAATCCCTTGGGCACGCAGCACAAACGCAACATTTTCACTCACCGTGCGATTCGGCAACAGCCCATAATCCTGAAACACAACCCCCAACCGTCGCCGTAGCATGGCCAGCGGTCGAGGCCGGATCTGATCCAAAGAGACATGATTGACGGTGATAGTACCCTGTGTAGCTCGCTCTGCACCGTAGAGTAAGCGTAGCAAGGTGGATTTGCCAGCTCCTGATGCGCCCATCACAAAAATAAAATCGCCCCGTTGGACCTGCAGATCGACCTCATCTAAGGCGCAGATCCCATTGGGAAAGATCTTGGTAACTTTTTCCAGACAAACAATGGTTTCAGACGATCGAAAGTCAAGCTGCTGAGTGGATTCCGACGAGATCGGGGGGGATGGGGTTTGGACGATCTCCGGTTCAGGGGATGGATAGGGG
>CAZONZ010000203.1:5970-7510 GCA_964581005.1 uncultured bacterium | reverse complement strand
CGGGCGGCGGAGGGGAAGGTGATCTGGGTGTTCACCATCGAGGGCGGGATCTGGGAGGGGGGATTGTAGGGTAAGGAGGTTGTGGTGGAGCCGCCAAAGCCGCGTTTGGCCTCAGTGATCGCGTTGGAGGCAGGGATCGAGGGAGGGGGGGCAGGGAAGCGGTTGGAGGTTTGGGCCTGAGGTGTTGGGCTTGGAGGCGCGGGGGGGAGTTTTTGGAGGGCTTGCCATGCGTCGGTGCTTTGCAGTTGTTGCAGTTTGCGCTGTTCTTGCAGAGCCTCTTCTAAGATTTCTTTTTTGATCCATCCCTTCCACAGCAAGATCTCGCCTAGTTTGCGACCATAGCGGCGTTGTTGGGCCAGGGCGATCCGCAGTTGATCAAATTCGAGAAATCCGCGTGCGATCAAGATTTCGCCCAGACACAGAGATTGGCTAGGGGTGAGGCGGTAGAGATCTTCGGGTTTGATCCAGCGATGTTCTAAACAGACTTCGCCAAACTTGAGTCGGGTTTGCTGCTGTTCCCGCAGGGCTTGGGCCAACTGAGATTGGGTCAAGAGACCAGCTTTAAGTAGTTGCTGTCCGAGCGGAATGTCGGCCTCGGCTGAGGTTTGGGATGGAAATCCAGAGAAGTAAGGTGAGGCAAAGGGCATGACAGTGAAACTCCTCAAGGCTGTGGGGGCAGAACAATCACTGGACAGGGTGGATCGTGGCAAGGGATCGGGTTAATCCGCCCTAGAGGATCGGAAATTGAGTAAGCTAGATGCATTTATTATCCTCCAGCAATCCAAGTCTGCCCATATATGCTGGTGTTCCATACCTATGACATTATGCCGGGATCTTGGGGATCCCTGGATGATGTCCCCACATGGATCCAGTGAATCCGGTGGCAGGTTGGCTAGAACGCTTGGAGACAGTGTCTTGATCCGGTTGGATGGGGATGCATAGACTGAGGTGTGGTGAACAGTCTGAGGTGAATGGTTATGGCAGCACTCAATCCTCTTGATCGGTCTCTCGAAGCCACGGATCCGACTTCGGCTCCAGGTGCAGACGATCACAGACTCTCACTTGTGACCCTTCTGCAAACAGCAGGGATCGCTGAGCTAGCCCGTGGCTCGTTCTCAACCAGCTTTGATCGTGAGATTGGGGATCATCCGATCAGAAGAATTACAACGGATTCCCGCCACATTCAGACAGGTGATCTCTTTGTTGGACTACCAGGGACTCGGCTCGATGGAGGATCCTTTTGGGCACAGGCATTGGAGCAAGGTGCAGTAGCCGCTGTGATCTCAACGGACGCAGCCCAGGCAACAGGGATGGTCAGTCCACCGGATCGAGTCGTGATGTTACCTACAGAGGTGATCCCGAAAGCATGTGGACAATTAGCTGCAGCATTGTATGGATTTCCGAGCCAGCACTTAGATCTTGTGGGCGTCACTGGAACCAATGGCAAGACCACGACAACTCACCTGATCGAATATCTGCTCACGGCAGCTGGACGGAGAACCGCATTGCTGGGAACACTGTATAACCGTTGGCCAGGATC
>CAZONZ010000203.1:0-5870 GCA_964581005.1 uncultured bacterium | reverse complement strand
GTGAATCAGGATGATCCGGGTGGACAGCAGCTCTTGCAGGCATGGTCAAGGCTCCGCCCAGGATCAGAGACTTTATCTCCTTGGACCTATTCACTTCAGGGATCCGACGTTGCAGAAGCTAGGAGTGATCTTTGGCCAGAAGCGGTTGCATGGGATGCAGGTCAATTACGCACCCAGATCCACACCCCGATCGGATCGATGTCTGTGGTTGCCCCATTAGCGGGATCCTTCAATTTGGCGAATTTGCTGGCTGCGATCGGAGCTGTTGTTCATCTAGGAGTTGATCGGGAGGCGATTGAGTCGGCGCTACCGCAGTTTCCAGGTGTGCCCGGTCGGATGGAAATGGTTACGGTGTCTGATCTGAGTCTTCAACCCTCCTCGGAAGGATTAACGGTGATCGTGGACTATGCTCACACTCCTGACGGTCTAGAAAACCTACTGAAAGCCGTGCGACCTTTGGTTCAAGGACGATTGATCTGTGTGTTTGGCTGTGGCGGAGATCGGGATCGGACCAAGCGACCCAAGATGGGCAAGATTGCCGCTGACTGGTCTGATTGGGTTGTCGTCACCTCCGATAATCCCCGCACTGAGGATCCTCACCAAATCCTGGAGGATATCCTGGCTGGGTTTGATCCAACAACAGTCTCGACCTTGGTTGAAGTTGATCGACGCACCGCGATCCAGACGGCTATTGCTGAAGCCCACCCCCACGACACAGTGGTTATTGCAGGCAAAGGTCATGAAGATTATCAGATCCTGGGCACCACCAAGATCCATTTTGATGATCGGGAAGTGGCTCGTGAAGCTTTGCAGGAGAGGTATTCGAGATCAGGATCTTAATTGCGTCCTGTTAGAAGTTAGCGATACCCATGGGCATAGAGAATTTTTCGATCAGTGCCTGGATCAAATTCCAAGAAAGGTATGACACACCTAGAACAAGGAAGATAAATAGGCCAATACTGAAAAATGATTGGAGGCGAGATCGGACAGGCTCAGGCATGAGTCGGGATCCTCTAGAACTCTTGTTGGGTTGTTTCGAGCAGGACTTGCAGCTGATCGAGAGCATCTTCAGCGCTTTGGGCCTGTTCTGTCAAGGTTTGAACAACTTGCACACTGGACTGAGCCGATTCAACAATCTCATCACTCTTGCGCTGGATCCGATCCGCCAATCCTCGAATTCGGCTACTGGCTTCCGTGGTGCGCCCTGCCAACTTTCGGATCTCTTGAGCGATGGCCCCAAACCCACCTACGGCACTGCCCGTTCGATTCGCTTCCACAGCTGCATTAAACGAAAGCAACCGAATGTAACCTGCTACTTCCACAATCAGATCAGCAATCGTATTGATCTCACGCAACTCCATCGAGAGATCCTGGCTCCCGTTGGCAATTTGATCAAAGATCTTGCGCACCGACTCAACGCCCTCAAACGTAGCTGCGAAGGTTGATTTCCCTTTTTCTGAGAGCAACGCGCCGATCTCGATGATCCGGCTATTCAACGTCGCCAATTCTTCGGAGCGGGCTTGAGCTGACTGCCGTTCCACATCCAGGGCTAGGTTTTGCGCTAAGATCTCGGATTTCTGCCGTTCCAGATCTTGAGCATAACGGAGGCTGCGGTTCTTTTCTTTCTCCAGGGCCACCAGCACCGTTTTCATTTTGTCTTGCTGTTCTTGTAGCTGCTTTTGCGTGGCCAAATGGACCTGGGATTGCGCCACCAACAAGATCGGCATATCTAACAAGCGAAAATCACCATCCCCCATTTCCACCACCACCGGATCATAGATCGTCTCTTCGGGGCGTTGGAAGGCTAGGGCCGAAGCATCCACGACGGTTGAGTGACTGGGAAGCACAATATAGTCGCGTTTATGAAACTCCACCATAGAATTGATCGGGCGGCGCAGGAACACATCCAATCCATAGGGACGACTCAACATCCATTCCAGGATCGCTCGGCGCGTCAACATCCCGACCATCTCGGTGGAGCGTACCACCACCACGCCACACAAGTTGCTGTCATCTTCCAAGCGACGCACCACGTTTTCACAAGGCGTTTCATCACTGACCTGAAAATCGATCAGTTCGAGTTCCTTGAGTTGGATGTCTGGTCGGAACAGTGAGTTTTTGCTCAGGTTTGTCATAGCAGCCTTGCCTGGATCATGCTGGGGTGGATCAACTCAAGTAGGGGATCACTCAAGCGGATGACTCAAGTGTGCCTCACCGATCAAAATGCTGCGCTTTGCGGCCAACTCAACACCAACCTGAATCAACTCAACATTAGCAAACAAGCCAGCCACCAGAAGCCCTTGTGTACCCATAAATACGATCAATACACCTGATCCTGTGGATCTTGGGGAAGGACTGGAGTTCACAGGTCATTTAGATCGTAATCATGGTGATCGTGATGGTGATCATTGAGATTATCGTAATCGTGATCATCATGATCTTGAGGCTACCCAATCCAACTTTCCCCCATTTAAGCTGATCTGGTTCCTGGTTTCAGTTAAGACGGGCTTAAGATCCTCCAGCGATTCCGTTATCTCCGATCCATCCGAGCCTCAATCTGGATTCTATGGATTCTAAAGATCCTTAGTGACTTCCTTCGTCACATGATGCTCACACGGATCCGCTACCGGAGTTTCTGAACCAGCAGGCGGAAGAGCATAGGGGGTAGATCCTCCAGACTCAGATTCACCTTCAGGCACAGGAGTTTGAGCCTCTTGTCGATGTTGGAGGATCGCATACACGATCAAGCAGCCTACCCCTAGATTGATTGCAATATCGGCGACATTAAAAACAGGAAAATCGATCAGCGTAAAATTAAACAGGTCTACAACGTAGCCTGTCGTGAACCGATCAATCCCATTGCCGACAGCTCCAGCTAGGATCAGCCCGTACCCAGCTTCTTCCCAACGCTTGAAATCATTCCGCAACGCCATAACCATCAAGATTAGCGCGACTGCAAGCGAAACCCACTTCAGGAAGCCTCCAGAGTCTTGAAACAGGCTCCACGCCGCCCCAGGATTTTCAACGTAGGTGAGATGGAACACCTCAGGCCAGAGACGGATCTCGAAACGGGGCTGCAACACCTCAACGGCCCACTGTTTCGTCACTTGATCAAGGGCAACACCCACCAACGCCAATAGCCAAAAAAATCGGTTTTTCATCCTCATCCCCAACCCCAACCTCACACCTCATCATCGCCCAACGCTGTCAGCTGCAGCTCAAGCCCAATCCTATGCAGCGGATCCTAGCACTCCTAGAGAACGAGGCTCTGGATCAATCGGTAGCCAAACCCAGATGGAGGCGCTACAACTAGCTTGAGATCCCATGTCAAAACACATTGAAACCAAGTCTACTGCGAGGCGAGTCAATGGATAACGTCATTCCTCTCCCTAATGCCCAATCGATCAACAGCGAGATCGTGGTTCTAGAACCTCGCAGCTTTGAGGAGATGGCCCAGGTGATTCAAGATCTGCGTGGCAACAAGTCTGTGATCATCAACCTCAACTGGATGGACCCCATCGAAGGGCAACGTTCGGTTGATTTTGTGGCAGGGGGAACCTTTGCCGTGGATGGACACCAGGAACGGATCGGGGAAAATATTTTCCTGTTCACCCCCAGCTCTGTGCAGGTGCTCACAGGTCATGAAGCCGTCAGGCCCCCGATGCAGCCCTCACACTCTGGCTTCCAGCAGCCCCGTCCGGTGAGCTGGCCCTCAGGCTACGACGACTTGATGCAAGCAGTCGATTTTCGCTAAATTCGACCCATACCAGCTCATCCCTCGATCCAGATCACTTTTTAGCGATGATCTGAGACATAAGCCCAAGATTGGGGAACGTTTATACTGGCTTTGTGATTAGACAGACGATTTATGTCAACTTTACGGTGAAGTTGGATGATCCGAGTTGCTGTCTTGATCCAGACGCCCTTGCCCTAATCAAGCTGATGAGCGGTTATGCCCATGTCTGATCCTTCTCCCGCAACATCCCCCCATCTGGTTCTGGTGATCGAGGACAAGATGGGAAAGCGAGTGGTTCCATTAAGTAATATTTATCATTCGGTGGGACGATCTCCCAACAATCATATTCGGCTGTTTGATACCGCTGCCTCCCGCGAACATGCCCTGATCATTCGGATCCCTGACGAGCAGGGTGAAGGCTATACCTTCATGATCTTTGATGGCGGGCCAGGTGCCGTACCGAGCACGAATGGACTGTTTGTGAATGATGAGCCTGTGCGCTCCCACTCCTTGAAGCCCTCGGATCGGATCCGCTTTGGTCCGAATGTGCGCGCTACGGTTGAGCGGGTCGAACAACTGAGCCAGATGGATCTGAATGCTCTGCTTGGAGATACAGCTCCCTCGCGTGCCCGTCGAATTCGGGCAGGGGCATCCCGATCCAGGGCTCGTGCCAATTTGACCGTGTCTAATTCCCAGGCTAATCGCCGTCGCTGTGGAGGGGAGATCGATCCCTTAGCGCAAGCTTCCGGCTAGTTCTCTCGATGTCCCGGTTGAGATGGGATCGAGATCTGGTTGAGAAGGGCATTGAGAAGTGATGAAGGGTTCGGTTAGTTAAACCATGATGACGGAGGGCTGGGAGAAGAGAACCGCTGCTCCGGTTGGCTAGTTTGTGATCAGATGTACCATCCTTGTTGCAAAAGATTGCAATCGATGGCTCCCACCCTAAAGATCTCGTGAGTCAGTGGTATTAGATCCTGAAGGAGCGTTACTCACGATCAACGGAGTCTGAACAGCATGGCAGAGCATGGGCAATCAACAGTGGTGATTACGGGGGCTTCGTCTGGGGTAGGGTTGCAAGCCGCCAGAGCTCTGGCCCAGCGGGAAACGTGGCATGTGGTGATGGCCTGCCGCGATCTGGAGAAAGGGGAGGCTGCGGCTCAGTCGGTGGGTATGCCGTCGGACCGATACACGGTGATGCCTTTGGATCTCGCCTCTCTCAAGAGTGTGCGCGAGTTTGTCGATCAGTTCCACGCTAGCGGTCGATCATTAGACGCTTTGGTGTGCAATGCTGCCGTCTATCTGCCCTTGCTGAAAGAACCTCAACGCAGTGAGGAAGGCTATGAGCTTGCGGTAGCCACCAACCATCTGGGCCATTTCCTGCTGTGCAACCTCTTGCTTGAGGATCTGAAACAATCGACGCATTCCCAACCACGATTGATCATTTTGGGCACAGTCACGGCTAATCCGAAAGAATTGGGTGGCAAGATCCCGATCCCAGCGCCTCCCGATTTGGGCGATCTGAAGGGATTTGATGAAGGATTTCAAGACCCGATTGCCATGATCGACGGCAAGCCCTTTAAGGCTGGTAAGGCGTACAAAGACAGCAAGCTCTGTAATGTGATGACCATGTTGGAGTTGCACCGTCGTTATCATGAGTCCACCGGGATCGTGTTTAGCTCCCTCTATCCCGGCTGTGTCGCTACCACCGGATTGTTTCGGAATCACTATCCCCTCTTCCAAAGCATTTTCCCCTTGTTCCAGAAATACGTCACCAAGGGGTTTGTGTCTGAGGAGCTAGCGGGTGAGCGGGTTGCGTCTGTGGTTACGGATCCGGCATACACTCAGTCAGGGGTTTACTGGAGCTGGGGCAATCGCCAAAAGCAAGGACGCCAAGCCTTTATCCAAGAGGTTTCGGATGAAGCCAATGACAAAGCTAAAGCGCAAAAGCTCTGGACGCTGAGTGAAAAGCTAGTTGGGTTGGCCGAGGAATCCTAAAGATCAAGATCTTGGCCGATCGATTTGATGTGTACATGCTGTCTGATCGACTCCCTATCCTGGCCGAAGACTGCATAGCCATCGTCTACCGAGATCCGTCGCAGTGCTCCACCCATAGCCGATAGGCTTGGGTGGTGGT
>CAZONZ010000202.1:0-7530 GCA_964581005.1 uncultured bacterium | reverse complement strand
TACCCCATCACCCGCCAAGCTCACCAGGAGATCGTGTTGAAACTTCAAGAAGCAGCAGCTGATCAAACCCTCATAGAACCTCCTCACCTCCCCAATAGTTGATCCAATCGCTGATCCAATCGTTGAGAGCCAATCGTTGAGATCCAATCGTGATCGCATTCAAGTTTGCATGGGAGAGCCTGTGTGGGTATCGTCAGAGATAGCTTAAGATCTAAGGCTTGAGTCTTCCTCTAGAGTTGTCTGAATCATGCCCTATCGTTGGGAGTTTCATCCTCTACCCCCTCAGTTTCAACCGGAACTGGCTCAAGCGGTGGGGAAATATGCGGCCAAGATCCTGGCTCTTCGAGGCTACACCAGTCTTGAACAGGCTCGATCATTCCTATTTGCGGAGGAGTATCAACCCAGCCCCGCCTGGAGATTGCCAGACATGGATCGGGCAGTGGATCGGATTTTGCTGGCTCAGCAGCGTCAGGAACGGGTTTGGATCTGGGGCGATTTTGATTGCGATGGGGTAACGAGTACGGCGCTATTGTGGTCCGCGTTGAAACCCTTGGGTCTGGATCTGCGCTTTACGATCCCGCTGCGATCGGGTGAAGGGCATGGTCTGAATCCCAAGCGGTTGCAGCAGGTTGCTGATCAGGGTGCGGATTTGATCATTACCGTCGATTGCGGTGTGGCGAATCATGCTGAGATCCAGTTGGCCCAGACGTTTGGGTTGGACGTGATCGTGACCGATCATCATCTCCTCCCGGATCCGTTGCCTCGTGCAGCAGCCGTGGTCAATCCGTTGCGGTTGGATGAAGCGGATCCATTACGATTTCTCACCGGCGTCGGGGTAGCCTACAAGTTGGTGGAAGCGATCTATGAACGGGTGCAGTGGCCGGAACCGGAGGCTTTTTTAGATCTGGTGGTGGTGGGGTTGGTGGCGGATGTGGCGGTGTTGCAACGAGAATGCCGTTACCTGGTTCAACGGGGATTACCGATCTTGGCGGGGACGGAGCGGCTGGGATTGAAGGCTCTGATCGATCAGCAACTGGGTGGGGAATCGAGGCTTAAACTCCTTGAAGGTGGAGCTCGTCAGACCCTTTCGGCTGAGGATGTCGGGTTTCGGATCGCCCCTAAGTTAAATGCGATCGGACGGTTGGATGATGCGTCGTTGGCGGTGGAGTTGTTGACCACTCATGATCCGGTGCGAGCCCAAGCCCTAGTGGATCTGTTCGTGGCCACCAATCTGGAACGGCGGGAGCTGACGGAACAGGTGGTGAATCAGGCTAGCCAGCAGGTGGAGAGTTTTGATCTACAGCAGAATCGCGCCATTGTCTTGGCCAGTGCCGAGTGGAATCAAGGGGTCGTTGGGATCGCTGCTTCTCGGCTGGTGGATCGATACAACTGCCCAACAGTATTGATCGCCTGTTGGCCTGAAACGGGAGAAGGATATGGATCCGGTCGATCGATTGCCAGTGTGAATTTAGTTGAAGCGATGGATGCAGTCAAACCGTTACTGTCTAGCTACGGGGGGCATCCGATGGCCGCTGGCTTACGGGTCTCCCTTGATCAAGTAGATGCTCTACGGCTGGCGTTGAGTCAAGAACTGGCCGCACGAGTGTCCCATGCGGTTCAAGATCCTGAGTTATCCATCGAAATCGCGCTAGATTGCAGCCAAATCCCGGATCCAGCCGCAGAGTTAGATCAGGTTTTTCAGCAATTACAACAACTGCAACCGTTTGGACATGGCAATCCTCGTCCTGTGATCGCCTTGTTAAATTTTCGACCTAGCCGTTTCAACCCCGATCTCTCTCGCAGTGGTGAACATCTGCAATTCAAACTGAAATCCCGGCGGCTTTGGTTTTGGGGTGAAGGATCTCGTCATCGGGACTTAACCCAAATGCCTGGGATCGATATTGCCTTTGTGATGGAAGCAACCAACTCCGATCGCTCTCGCCGCCAGCAGCCCAGTGCTTGGCAGGGCAAAGTGAAAGATGTCCGTCTAGCCGGTGAACGACCATTCCAACCCACCCCAAATCTCGATCTTCACGTTCAAGATTATCGCCACACCCCGATCCATCCGCTTGCAGGAGCTGTCTATACAGGTGAGCTCCCTGATCCTGCTGATGAATTACTGTTACTGCACTGGCCCTACCTACCTGTGGATCTGGCCCAGATCCTGCACCATGTGAAGCCTAGGCGCGTATTCCTGGTAGGTCAGCGGCAAGACTTCCGTCAAGTCAACGAATGGATCGCCCAAATCGTCCAGGCATGGCAAACCAGTGATCACCAGCCTCAGGAGTTGATCCAACAAATTGGCCCGGATCTGCCAGAGATTTGGATCCATTGGATCCTTGCTTCTCCCCAGGTAGACCAAGCTGATCAAGGCATTGGGATTGCAGCAGTCGAGTTATTCCATGAGATCCAGGCATTTCAACAGTGGCTCGATCAAGCAGATATCCGAGAGATCGCTAAACTCTGCAAGCGGCTGATGGTCCTCGATCCCGCCCAGATCAAACTCGCCCCTAGGAGTCAAAGCTACAGACTTTGATCCCACGCTGCACCGCTGGACGCTCCATACACCGATCGACCCACGGCTGAATCGCTGCAAATGAGGCGTAGTCGAGATGATCCTTACCTTCATAAAAATCCAGTGCATTCACCCAGGGGAAGGTTGCAATATCAGCGATCGTGAATTGCTCACCCACCAAATATTGTCGATCAGTGAGCCGATCATTAAGCACACCCAACAGACGTTTAGCTTCCTGGGTATAGCGATTCAAGCCATAGTCATCCGTTGTTTTACCCCGCGCAAACTTGTAGAAATGGCCAAACTGACCAAAGAACGGCCCAATGCTCGCCATCTGAAAGAACAACCACTGGATCGTTTCCCATTCCAACATCGGATCAGTGGGCAGCAGTTTCCCGGTCTTCTTGGCCAGATACATCAGGATCGCGCCGGACTCCATCATCCGAATCGGTTGACCACCGGGACCATCTGGATCAATGATGCTAGGGATCTTGGAGTTAGGGTTGATCTGTTTGTACTCCTCGTCAAATTGATCGCCTGCCATGATGTCAATTTTGTGGGCTTCGTAGGGCAGAGCGATCTCTTCGAGCATGATCCCGGCCTTCTGACCGTTTGGAGTTGCTAAGGAATAGAGTTGTAGGCGATCGGGATGCTGGGGTGGAAATCGAGACGGGAAAAGCGACGCTGTCATTTTAAGATCCTACAGAGACCAGTCGAACTCTAACATCCCCGGAGTGATTTGGCATCTGGATCGGATAACGAGAGTTTCTCTGGGATCCAATCCCACAATGCACCAGATCCGAGCCTGAAGAATGGGATGTTTGACGATACGATCACTCACCTGTTCACAAACTGACAATGACCAAAGCCCATATGTCCTCAAGTATTGCTGGAAGCAAAGGACGATCCAATTGGGGCTTGATCCAAGATTGGAATCTGTTGGCCCAGGCTCAGGTGACTAGTATTTCAGATTGGGTGTCGAGAACGTCACCAACCTGAGAGAAAATGAATTCGATCAAAGGTGATAGCTTCTAGAAATCTAATTCTGCAAAGAGTTCATGGATCGCTAACGAAAAACCTGGGATCACGTCCTCTCCGTCTAAACGATCATTAGTCCCCAGTAATTGATCAGGTTGAGGGGAATGATACACCAAAACAAATTGTTCATCAGGATGGATCACCCAAGCTAAGCGAGTGCCATTGTCAAAATACTCCACAATTTTCTGATGGATCTCTTCAATAGTGTTGTTGGGTGATAGGATCTCAACGACTAAATCAGGTGCGCCCGCAAAGAAGCCCTTGGGTAACCGCTTCATGCCTTGCAATCGATCTTTGGCCACAAACGCAATATCGGGTGATCGTTTATTGCCACTTTTCATCGAAAAAGCTGTACTGGAGTCACAGGTTACCCCCAACTTCTTCGCACGAGCATGGAATTCCAAAGCTCCGCCCAAAAACGAGCCCATATGACCATGTTCCATCCCCGCATTACCCATATTGATCACGTCCCCATTGATCAACTCATAATGGCCCCCCTCTTCAGGTAAAGCCATGAACGCCTCATCGGTCCAAGGGATTGGTTTAGCTGCACTACTCATCGGTTGACCTATCCTGTGCCATTCAATTAGTCTATACGTCTTGATGAACTAGAGGGCATCACAAGCTTCTCCGGAACTGGGATCTGGGGGATTGTGATCCACCAAGCGATCATCATTCTAGTTTCTGTTTACAGTCGCTGCTGATCATGAGAAGGGAGCCTCGTTGATCGTTCATAGGCGCAGGATGGTATATTATCTACTGGTGAGGGACAAGAGATCGGCTAGTGCTGTTGTGGAGTGCCATCAGGAGATCAACCCGTGGATCGTGAAAAAATGGGAGCTCTGACAGACGGGATCTATGCCATTGCGATGACGATTTTAGCGTTGGAGCTACCGTTACCCGACACAACTCAGGAACTCACCAAGTCTTTTCAAGATATTGCTTTTATTGTGGTTGATTATGGATTAACCTTTATTCTGTTGTTCGCCTTCTGGTATAACCAACGCCGGATCAATGATCTGCTTGAGATCCATAAACGAGGGACTCTCTTGCTAAATGCCGTGATCTTGATGCTTGTCTGTTTGGTCCCTTTCTCGGCTACCCTGCTTTATCAGCTTGGTCAAACAACAACTCTATTTGGAGCGAACTATGCGACGTTAGTGGATCTTATCGAACTCAGAGATTTCAACGAGAGGGCACTATCCCAAAGCGTGATAGGATCAGTGCCTAGCTAGGGGTGCCTGTGCAGCAGGCTGAGATCATACCCTTGGAACCTGAGTCTGGTTAGGACCAGCGGAGGGAAGCTGTGATTGGGAGACAAAACCATTAATACGATTGCCATTGTGGGTGGCGGTGTCACGGGTCTTGCCATAGGCTGGCAGTTGGCCAAACGCGGATGCTCCGTCACGGTGTTTGAACGTCATCAGATCGGTGGGGGAGCTAGCTGGGCTGCAGCTGGGATGCTCGCCGCACAAGCAGAAGCCGAACCAGGTGAAGAATCTCTCCATCGTCTGCTGTTAGCGGGTCAACAGATCTGGCCAACGTTTGCTGCAGAACTGGAAGCTGAAGCTGAGATTGAGATCGGCTATCGACAGGAGGGGACGCTACTGGTTGCCGTCAACCGAGATGAACAGGAACGCCTTCGATCCCAACTGACGTATCAACAGGCTCAAGGATTGGATCTGACTTGGCTTTCCGGTTATGAGGTGCGCCAGAAAGAGCCGTATCTCTCGCGGCATGTGGTGGGCGCTCTCTACAGCCCTCAGGATCATCAAGTGGATAATCGTCTCTTGGTGCAGGCGCTCAAACAGGTCTATCTCAAGGTTGGGGGGCAGCTACAGGAAGGGGCTTCAGTTCAAGATCTAATCGTGGTGGATGGACAGGTGAACGGCCTGATCCTCAAGTCTCAACCGCTGACAGAGGATCGAAAGGCTGATCCTCAAGCGGATCCTTTGGCAGATCCTCAAACGAATCCTCAAGCGGATCTTGCAGTAGGTTGTGAAACGGTGTTTGCAGCGGATACTGTTGTGATTACTACCGGAGCTTGGGCCGGATCGAGAAGTCCCTTGGCGAAATGGGTGGATCTGCCAGTGCGTCCGATCAAAGGTCAGATGCTAGCGGTGCAGATGCCTGCTGATCAGATCTTGACTGAGCATGTGATCTGGGGCGAGGACGTGTATCTAGTACCTCGACGGGATGGGCGCTTGCTGATCGGGGCGACAGTTGAAGAAAAAGGGTTTGAAACTCAGATCACGGTGGGTGGTTTGTTGGATCTGTTGAAACAAGCCTGGACGATCTTACCGGGACTCTACGATATGCCGATGATTGAGACCTGGGCCGGATTACGACCAGGGAGTCCAGATGACGCTCCGATCTTGGGCAAAACTTCGATCGAGGGCTTGTATGTAGCCACAGGTCACCATCGCAACGGGATCCTTCTCTGTCCACTGACAGCGTATGCGATGTCCGATCTGATCGTGACCAATGCTTGGCCGCAGGTTTGCGATTCGTTCACCTTGCAGCGGTTTCACCCTGATCGAGAGCGGGTTGCTGTTGGAGCAGGTGAACTAAACCATCGGATGTGATCAGAAGGAGAGGATCAATGTCAGATTCAAGATCTATTTCGACAGCTGAGGTGACGATCAATGGTCAGAGCTTAAGGTTCGATCCTCAACATCCCAAAACCCTAACAGATCTGCTCAATGATTACGGCGTTGATCTGGGGCAGCTGGGGATTGCGATTGCGTTAAATGGATCCGTTTTACGTCGATCAGAGTGGGCTAGCTATCAGGTTAAGTCTGGAGATCAGATCGAAATTGTTCACGCGGTCGCGGGTGGTTAGACTCAGACATTAGGAGACAAGAGATGAATGATGCATTGATCATCGCGGATCGTCAGTTTAGTTCCCGTCTCATTTTGGGGACTTCAGGGTATCCAAATCAGTCGATCTTGCTGGAGTCTTTGGCAGCAGGTGAAGCTGAGATGGTGACGGTAGCAATCCGACGGGTGGATACGTCCGGTGAAAAAGTTAGTCTTCTATCACAACTTCGAGACAAGTATTTCTTTTTGCCAAATACTGCCGGGTGTTACACCGCTAAAGACGCGATCTTGACGGCAGAATTAGCACGGGAAGCCCTCCAAACTGATTGGATCAAGTTGGAAGTGATCGGGGACGATGAGACCTTATTCCCAGATGTTGAGCAGCTTCTTTCGGCAGCAGCGGAGTTAGTCAAACGCGGGTTTATTGTGTTGCCTTATTGCAATGACGATCCCATCACCTGCAAAAAACTGGAGGATATGGGTTGTGCCGCTGTGATGCCTTTGGCTGCTCCAATCGGCTCTGGAATGGGGATCCGCAATCCCTACAATCTCCGGATCATTCGGGAACAGTGCCAGATTCCGCTGATCATTGATGCAGGCGTGGGTACGGCGTCGGATGCAACCCAAGCGATGGAGCTAGGAGCTGACGGGATCCTGCTCAACAGTGCTGTGGCCAAGGCCAAGGATCCTGTGCAAATGGCGCGGGCAATGAAGTTGGGGATCGAAGCTGGACGTCTCTCCTACCGAGCAGGCCGCATCCCCCGGAAACTCTACGCCACTGCGTCAACTTCAAGTTTGGGCTTGATCGATCCCCTCGCCTGATCCAAGATTGTGGACAAGACGATCATCGTCCGATCAACCTTTTTCGGATCTATCGTCAGGGGTTGGGCTCTCCTGAGGTTCTGAAGATTACTTGGGGATCTGAAGATTCTGAAGATCAAGTGTGCCTGGAGTTGTCTCTGATCAAGAGGAAGGAGCAGTCAGTAGGTTTGTGACCGTGATCTCGCCTGCAATGATCTTGCGCTTGGCCTCTTCAACTTGGGCCATGACGTCAGCTGGGATCAGATCTTTGGTGTAGCGCATGGGGCTCAGACTCACCCCGCCTTCCTTCAAGCCATAGTAGGTTTCACCGGGTTGGAAGTTGCCCTCCACGATCT
>CAZONZ010000201.1:3791-7539 GCA_964581005.1 uncultured bacterium | reverse complement strand
AAGTTGTCGTTGTGCTAAGAAATAGTGAAGCTCGTCAGGGATCTGGGCTTCTAAACCCTTTTCATAGATCTGCTTAAGACGCTCTATCCGCTTTGCTTGACTAAACTCCTGTGGATCGGTAGAAATTCTTCCCAAAGCTCGTAGAAACTCTTCTCGTTGAACTTGGATCGCATCTTCAACATCCTCAGCCTCGATTTGATCTCTCGGTGGATCTTGTAACTGAGCCGTACTGGCAGCCCAGGTTACCAGAGCAAACAAAATGCGCATAATACCTCCCGACGCAACGATAATTCTCTCCATCTGTCCACTGGCAAAGAGTGTCAGATCCATCCGTGCCTGCAGTACAGCAGCCAGAGCATCTCGCCCTTTCTGATTGGGAGTGTCATCCGGTTGATAAACTGGTGTTTCTGGAACCAACAAGATCTGATCACTAGAAACAGGAAGCAGAACTGCCTTAGCTGCCAGATCAACAGGGATAGAAAAGAGAAAATGAGCATTGAGTTGCTGAAGAATGATCCATTACCAATAAAGAAGTCCTCATTCCTAATCAAGGAGATAGCTGGCTTCTCAAAATCATCACCAATAAAGAGCCATTCCTTACCCGTTGCATCCTTGAGTCGCTGATTGCACTCCTCTAGCAACTGATTCATCAGATCTAACAACTCATCTACACGTTTAAGGCGATATTGTTCTACCTCTATATTTCGATTAGAGCTAAACTTAAACTCTCCCTTAAGGCGGGCAAACAAACCCAAGAGTTTGGCCCAGATCACTTCTGGACTTATATCTACACCTGCACTCATGTCCAATCCAACTAAGGTCTGTTCCTTAAAGATCTCCTTCTCTACTTGGAACCATTTCCATATACCTGTTAAAAGATCACTTCTAGGATGACTCCCTGCTCCTCCTTGATCGACAGGTTGCTGCGTCTTCTCTACCAACAAAATCATCATCAGTAACAACATATCGGTTGCTTTGAAGTTACGACCATCTAGGCTCTGTAGAACACTAAAATATAGGCAGCTATAGTGATCCTGAATATCTGTGATCAGTCTGTTCAATTCCGTTGTCTTCCCCACTCCAGGAGATCCCATGATTAATCCTTTATAGTAAGCACCTCCCAGGGATTGCTGCTAGGAGTAAGATACCCAGTCGCTTCCGAATGGGTATCTTACTCCTAGCCTGATTGATCTCGTCTCGATAAAATGCAGCCATCTCCTCAGGGCTGGATAAGGGCTTAGGCGTGAATGTTTTTAAGATCTCGGAAAGCTGTTGGGCTGGTTTGAGCGGCATACCCTAAAATTTGTCCATCAGTGTTGTGAATTAAAATAGCACAAGCAAGTCCTACCGATATCCCCACGACTTTCCTCTGAATAGGTTGGATGAGCCCCATGATCGATCCTGTTAGTTGACGAAGCTTTATTCCCTATCCTGTCGAGCTGGACTCCCGATCGTGCCACGTTCCCCTGCCTACACCGATCACCCTGAACCCGAACTCTACAGCGAGATCATTGATGTTCGCTCCCCCAGTGAGTTTGATGAGGATCATGTGCCAGGAGCGATCAACTTGCCGGTGCTTGACGATGCGGAACGAGCTGAGATCGGGACTCTCTACAAACAAGTGGATCCGTTTGAGGCCCGCAAACAAGGGGCGATCCTGGTGGCCAAAAACATCTCAACCCATCTGCAGCAGCATTTTCTGGCTAAAGATCGGGATTATCAGCCTTTGATCTATTGCTGGCGAGGGGGGCAACGATCGTTCAGTATGGCTGTGGTGCTTACCGAGATCGGGTGGCGAGTCACACTCCTGAAGGGTGGATACAAAACCTATCGAGCTTGGGTGCGGCAACAACTGCTTGATCTGCCCACCCACTTCCACTACCGGATCCTCTGTGGGGCCACTGGCACAGGCAAAACTCTATTGTTACGACGACTCGCCGATCAAGGCTGTCAGGTTCTCGATTTGGAGCAGCTGGCCTGTCATCGTGGATCGTTGCTGGGTCAAGAGTGGCAGGTTCCACAACCCAGCCAAAAATGGTTTGAAACATCACTGGTTGATCAACTGCGCCAGTTTGATCCGAAGCATGGGGTTTGGATCGAGTCAGAAAGCTCCAAAGTGGGCGATCTGCATGTTCCCCCTGTGCTCTGGAAACAGATGCAACAGGCCCAACGCATTGAGATCCAAGCCCCCCAAGCCCAGCGCGTCCAATGGCTGATCCAGAGTTACCCCCACCTGATCGAGCATCCCGAAGTCCTCAAGCAAAAGCTGCAGATGCTCAAGTCCCGCTATGGCCAAGCCCGTTTGCAGGAATGGTTTGACTTGATCGAGGCCCAACAGTGGCCGGATCTCGTTGCTTCCTTACTGGACCACCACTACGATCCAACCTACCAACACTCCCTCGCCCGCAGTGGGGATCATGTGGATCATCAGGTTGAGCTCGCCGACTTTTCCGAACCTCGGATCCAATCTGTTCTCTCGATCCTGCAGCAACTTCCTTGCCAGTCCAACTCAGTGATCCAGGAGGGAGAATTCTGTGAAGGAAAGGATACCCACCTTCAGGGTCGTCCTCCACAGGAAATGCAAGTTAACAAGTAGAAATATGAGCTAGATCAAAAAACGCTCCCGTAACGCTCCTCTGCCCAAGGCTCACCCCGCATGTGATAGCCATTGCGCTCCCAGAACCCAGGCTGATCCTGAGCTAAAAACTCTAGGCCATTCAGCCACTTTGCACTCTTCCAAGCATAGAGATGAGGAATTAACGATCGAACAGGTCCGCCATGATCTTGGGGTAACGGTTGGCCTTCCAAGGTATGAACAATGTAATTTTCCGGACGCAGAAACTCATCTAAGCTTAGGTTGGTCGTATAGCCGCCGTAGCAGTGTTGCATCACCGCCGTTGCCTGGGGAGCCAGCCCGATCCCGGCCAAGAGATCCACGATCCGAACTCCTGTCCAGGTCACATTTAACTTAGACCAGCGCGTCACACAATGAAAATCGGCTGTGAACGTTTGCTGCGGCAACGCCATCAGATCGGCCCAACGGAGCACCTGTTCTTCCCCCACACCTTCACCCCAGATCCGCAATTCCCAGGAAGCTGGATCAATACTTGGAGTCGATCCATAGGTCAACACGGGGAACCCCTTGGCTAAGTGCTGACCCGGCGGCACTCGATCCTGTTGAGGGTGATCTGCATCCACTTTTTGGAAAAATTTACCGATCATTACAACAAACCGTAAAACTTTTAATCTTTATTCTACTGCCAGCCGCAATCTGCCGATCCTTTGTTACATCTCGTGATATTTAGCATTCTCGCCAAACATCATGATAGAAGGTAAGGAGATAAGATAGCGTTCTTCATCGACCCTGGAGTTTGAGATCAACGAAGATCGTCGGTAAAGCTGCTTAGCTCAATAGCTACTCCGCTCTAGCTGGCGTTCGCGGCCTGGATGTATTTGAAGTTGCATTTTCGTCCCAATTGCTATGACCATCTTTGTTGGCAATCTTAATTACAAAGCTTCTGAGGAAGAGTTGGCTGGCTTCTTCAATCAATCGTGGAGTGTCAAGTCGGTCACGATCCCCACGGATCGAATGACAGGTCAAACCCGTGGCTTTGCCTTTGTCGAGTTGGCTGAGGATTCGCAGGAAGATGAAGCGATCGAAAAAGCGAATGGGGCCGAGTTTATGGGGCGACCCCTGCGGCTAGACAAAGCCAAGCCCCGCCATCAACCTCGCTAAGACGATGGCCAA
>CAZONZ010000201.1:2404-3691 GCA_964581005.1 uncultured bacterium | reverse complement strand
ATGAGTAAGAGCGATCTCAGGCAACTATGGTTCAATACACACTTCCCCAAAATCCCCAGGTCGTGATCACGGTGCCTGGTAAAGATTCAACCAAGGCTCGTGAAAAGGCCATGGATCAGTTGATGGAACTGATGGAGTCGGATCAGTTAGGTACGGAGCTGGCCGAGGGCTTTGGCCCTAGTCAATTTGTTGAAGTCAAGGAGATGGAAGCTGTGGGCGACGAAGACAACGTGATCCAAGCGATCCAAACCCTAAGCAACTTGGCAACGCTCAAGCTTAAGGTGCAGGAATCCCGCTCTGATGCCCTCAAGGTCCGGGCGTTGGTGGATATTCTCTTTACCGATACCGATGTCAGCGAGGAGCAGCTCAATCAACTTAAAGATGGCTTTAAGCTGCTCAAGTCCTTTGCCCAAGCCAATCTCCGCTACCGAGAAGCCCGCTCCCAAGCTGAGCAAGCCCGCGCCATCCTCGATCAAGCCCTCCAATCTCCCGATGGTGAAATGCCCAACGCTCCTAACGCTTAAACCCTTTGAAGCCTTGATCAGGTTACTCCGGATGGCTCCCCGCCAATCGGCTTATCAATCGGCTTCATCGGTTGATCACCTCCCTCGTTTTAGGTGCCCAGGAATGATGGGGGTGCAAGGGGTTTCGCTCGGTGGATGCATTGATCCTGATCGGCTGGTGCTTATGGACGTTGGTTATGCCTTCGCAATGGACTTAGGATCTCGAACCAGGAAAGCTACATCAAACTCGTACTCCCAATTAAAATGGCGATAGCAAATGAACTGATCAAATAAATCCAGAACATCTTGCAAGCGATAATCATAGTGGTGATACGGGTTATAGTGAGTTGTCTTTTTGGAAGGATAGGTTAAGATGACTTGATTGATCCGATTGCGATTAACAAAGTCTGGCAGGATTGATTGATCCTTAATATGCTCAATCGTTTCCACTGAAATTAGCATGTCGATCTGGCGTGACGAGTCCCATGTCCTCAAATTTTCAAGGTGAAATTCGGTCCTATTCGATCGATACTCCCGTTTAGCATACTCAATGACCTTAGGATCAACGTCAACTCCAATGACATACTCAACATCGGGGTTAGTGGCTAGCAAATAACTGCCGTATCCACACCCACAAGCTGCATCACACACAACTCCTCTGGCAAATTGACGCAAGAGAGCATATCGCTCAATATGGCGATGCAGGCGGATCTGATTTTCAAATTGCAATAGGGCTTGGCGGCTAATGTAGAGATTTTGATCAACTTTTCTAGGAATATCGCTT
>CAZONZ010000201.1:0-2304 GCA_964581005.1 uncultured bacterium | reverse complement strand
TAGGGCTTGGCGGCTAATGTAGAGATTTTGATCAACTTTTCTAGGAATATCGCTTGCACGAGACGAGGTAGCAGGCTGGGATTGATCGTGAGATCGGATTGCTTGAGGTTCTGTCGTTTGAGGTTCCGTCGGAGGCAAGAATGTAGTGCTAGATGACCCTGCTAGATCGACAATATTACGCTCAGAGGATTGGTACTGCTGTTCCGACTTCTGCTCTTCAAGATCGGCCATAATGCCATCCCAAATCCGATTGTAGATCCCTTCCCAATTGTGATCTCGCAGGATCTGCTCCCTTAGGAAACGGCTCCGTTGCATCAGCTCCTCTTCAGGCATTTGCAAGGCTGCTTGAATAATTTGACGATTGGCATCCGGATCATGCGAGAGATAAATGGCATGAGGGCTCGAAAATCCACTCTCCGGTGTCACCAATGGGATCAACCCTCGTGCTGCATTTTCAAGGATCGTGGTTGCTTGAGCATCCATCCGGCCTGTGTGAATATAAAAATCACAGGTTTCAGCTACCCAATGATTAAACTCAGGATCATTATTATTCACATATCCTAAGAAATTAAACACATAGGTCTGTTGATCGAGCTTGTATTCAACCAACCCAACTGGCAATTTGGCAGCACCTGCAACATTCAACAAAGCATCAGTTCCGATCAGGCTTTTGCAAGTAATATCAAAACCTTTATAGGCTTGTAAATGACTCATATGTAGAATTTGCCTCTGGCCAGCTGGATTAAAGGATTTCTTGGTGATTGCTAGATTATGAGCAGCGACACCCATATTGCACTGAATTAGCTTATGTCTAACTTCATACTGAATGGAATCATCGTTAGCTTGCCAGGTTTTATCGATCCAAATGGGTCCACACAAGGCAAAGATTTTGCGGGCTACTCGTAGATGATGTTTATAACGATCGCCATACATATACTGAAGCCACTCTTTGGGAAAGCGAGGAATCCAAGGCATTAAAATATAGGTATTGGGATGACAGGGTTGAGCTGGATCCAATGCATTATCCCGGACCCAATCGGAAAGATGCTCTTTGAATAGGATACGTTGCGGATCCGGACGAGTATCTATGGGTGGGTGACCGATCAAAATATCAGAGGGGTTACGAGTAACTCGGCCTGCTCCCCAGTGGCTTTGATGAAAGTCTGTTTTTTGCGATAGGTAATATTGAGCCCATTTGGGGATCTCTAGATTCGAGAATTCATAGATCTCAAAGCTTTTTTCACTCAGAACATAGCCAGACCAGAAAAAATGTAGCATACGTAGACAGAGGTAGTTGAGTTTCCTTCCGATTTTATCACAAGCGCTTTGTCCCTGGAGATCAAACTTGATTGGCTCATTAGGGAATCAGCTTGATTGATCAGGTGATCAAGCTCGACTCAGGTGCAGCCAGATGATTGAATCCCAAGATCCTTGGCGATTGTACTGTCGGATCAGATTGAGGTAGAGATCAGGCTGCGGACACCAACTCAGCTCTAAACTAAAGCTGCGATCCTGATGCTTAGTCGGGATCGGGAGTTGCTCAGGGCTAGAGACCCATATGGCGTGCGGCAGCCCGATCCAAGACTGTTTTCTGAGTGGATCGTAGACACGATGGGGCTCAATCTGACCAATCCAAGTGTGTTGGCGATCCTGAAACACCAGATCCCGTTGTAAGGCTTGATCTCGGATTTGGATCTGCATCGTAGCTGGCACAAGGGTTGGGATGATGTCCTGATGAGTCATGATCATCGCCGTCCCAGACCATTGACCTTGGAGGGGTTGGAGTTGGGCTGAGATCGGATCGGCGCTTTGACTCAGGGAGGATCCAGGTGGAGCAGCTGTTTCTGTCCATGGACCTCGAACTTCCCGGATTAGAGTGATGGCTTGAAGAGATCCAGAAGGATCAAATTGTTGAACGAGGCGAGCTTTTTGATCCTGCCAGAGAAACCCTTGTTCTATCCCAAAGTCACTGAAGGGAGCCAGTTGAACACGCCCATTGGAGAAGGATCCATCTGGAAAAAAGCGCAGACCAGGAGCAAAATCTTGATAAATGAACCGGATAGGGTCTGAGATCGGTGCATCAAAATTGCCGTTGATCCCAGTATAAGTGTTGGTTTGACGGATCGCGGTGGAATTCCCCTGATGAAGCTGTTCAAACTCAATTCGGCTCCGCTTCTGATGAGTGATTACCAGATCCCCTGCTGCCAGGTCTGGCTGAGGTCTCAATTCTATAAACAAACCCTCCCAAGATCCCAAATGAAGGGCGAGACATTGCTGTTGGGTGGGTAAAGATGGATGATTCAT
>CAZONZ010000200.1:5843-7547 GCA_964581005.1 uncultured bacterium | reverse complement strand
CCGTTAGGCAGCTAGAGCATTCAGATCCATTCAGATCCATCCAGATCTATTCAGATCCATTCAGATCTATTGAAACAAAGGAGATGCAAGCGCTCTAACGATAACGTTCTGGCACCTGGATCCCCTTTGGTAGAGGTGATCGCTAGTTGGCCTTGAGGAGCTGAATATTGCTAAACGTGAGCAGGCGTTGACCTTCCTGTTCGGAGTCGATCTGGCGCTGGTTGAGAATGTAGTAGTCCCCGACTTGGGTATAGCGATCAACCATTTGTTGGCGATCTTGGACTTGGCCGGAATCGGCATCGACATAGGTTGAACTGTAGTGCAGAGGGAGATAGCCTGATCCCGTATCTAGCGTTTCATGGGTGTGGATCGTGACGACTTTGGAGTGAATGTGGCGATGCACCAGGGTGACCACTCGATCTTTGACTTGATAACGATCTCCCATGGCCTTACCGCTGACCAAAATGTCGATCGAGCCGTCCGCTTGAGGATCACCGTAGCTAAACTGATTCTGACCGTGGCTTTGGTCAAAGGAACGACGGATGCGATGGATGCCAATTTCCCACAGCTGGGTCTGGATCGCTTGCGTAGCCGACTCATCCGACAGAGAGATAATTTCACCTTTCAAGTTCTGATCAATCCGAATATGGCCTTCAACCTGCTGATCCGGAGTTTTCCAGCTCACGTCCGCCTCATAGCCAGGGAACTCCGGCCCCCAAGTGTAGCGGTTTTCATAAGCCGCCCGGAACTGATCTTGAGCTGAAACTTCCGTCAACATGAGCCTATCCTCAACGCGCTTATCGTCCACACTACCATGGGTTCGCCATCAAACGATGGTTTTCGTGTAGACAAACTTGCCATCCCCAGAGGCTCTGCAGACAAAAACGTTCACTTTGGTGACGATCGCCTCGTTTGAGTGTTGTGAGCCACCCGTGCCTGAAGTGAGCATGAATGCCCACGCTGGAGGGGAGATCTATCCAGGATTTACGACTCTGATCCAACTGGATGAGGAGGCTCTAACTGCAAGGGTTCTGTGGAGCGAGGCGGGGGAGGAGCAGGTTGGATGAAGCGGGACTGATCGCCGTAATACCAGAGTGGGATCATGAATAGAGTCAGGGCCGACGAGGTCAACATCCCACACAGCAGCGACCAGGCTAATCCAGACCAAACCGGATCACTCAAGATCGAGAGGGTTCCCAACATGGTGGTGACACTGGTGAGCAAGATCGGACGGAATCGCACGGCTCCCGCTTCCATGAGTGCGTTTTTCAGATCGATCCCCTCTTTGCGCCGATCTGCAATAAACTCCAGCAACACGATCCCATTCCGAACGACGATCCCGGCTAGAGCGATCACCCCGATCATGGCTGTAGCACTGAAGTAGACTCCATTTAGGCTGAATCCAATCAAGATCCCGATCAAGGCAAGGGGAATACTGCCCAACAAGATCAATGGCAACTTAAAGCTGCGGAATTGACCCACCAAGATCAAGTAGATCAACAATACGGCCACTAACATGGCTAAACCTAGATCGCGGAAAACATCCAGTGTTAACTTCCACTCTCCGTCCCAATGGATGAAATAGCCCTGAGGCAACGGATGGCGGAAGAAATAGATGATCTGTTCGATTACTGCATACACCGAGGATCGATCCCCCATCTCGCCCATCACATACGTCACCTGTCGCTGATCTTTGTGCAAAAT
>CAZONZ010000200.1:0-5743 GCA_964581005.1 uncultured bacterium | reverse complement strand
ATCTGATTTTTCACCGAATCGTCAATGTCAACCACTTGATCAGTTTGGGCAAAGACAGTCCGGACTTCTTTGGTTAAGAGCCGTAGTTGATCGTAGTCGGGGCCATAGAGCTCAGCCAGCATGGTCGATCGCACCGGAGGACCAGGGGGATCTTCCACCAGTTTGACAATGGCATTATTGCGTTCTGCGATCTCAGCCAGTTGAGGGCGTAGCCGGAAGACAATCGCTTCGGACTGCTCTGGTCGGGCATTTTTATTCGTGAGATGCACCCGGATATCTGCATAATGCTCCCCAAAGCGATCGGTTGAGCCTCGGAGTAAGCCATTGAAGTCGATCGGAGCCCCAACCCCAACATACGTCTCAAAGTTCGTCACTTCTGGATCGGCTCGCAGCACTCCTTCCAGCTCTCTAGTGATCCGATCGGTTTCAACGAGAGCTGTGCCTAGAGGAGCATCCAATTGGATCAAGAACGTGTCTTTGTCGGCTTTGGGCAACATGCGGAACTGGACGACTTGAGTCAGCGGCAGCACGAAGGTAGCCAGCAATAACCCGATCACCGTCCAACTCACCAACCGCCGCCGCCAAGCTGAATCCAATAGAGGCTCAATGATCCCGCGATACCAGCGATAGATCCTGGTTTGACGAATGTCTTGAGCACCCGCATGACCCGGCTTGATCTTGACGAAACGAGCCGCCAGATAAGGGGTCACCGTCAATGCCAGAGAAGTACTGATCAGCATGGCCACAGGCACATTAAACGGGATCGGTCCCATGTATGGCCCCATCAATCCAGTCACAAACCGCATCGGAATGAAAGCCAAGATCACGGTGATTGTGGAGAGAATGATCGGTGACCCTAACTCATCGATCGCGTCTACCGCAGCCCCTAATTTTTGCGGCCAACTCATGCCGGGACGTTCATCAAAATAGCGATGGATATTCTCTGTTGCCGCGATCGCATCGTCCACCAATGTTCCCAAGGCCAAGATCAGAGCAAATAGGGTGATCCGATTGATCGTTTGACCTGCAACCCAACCTACCCCCAGCGTTCCAGCTAAGGTCAAAGGGATCACAAACGCCACAATCGACGCCTCTCGCCACCCCAAAAAGATCACCAGCAACGCGATCACAACCCCGATGGCAATAAACAAGCTTTGATAGAGATCCCCAACCGCTGTAGCAGCCGTCAGTCCATCATTTCGAGTGACCGCGATCTCAACTCCTGGCGGCAATTGGGGCTTTAATGACTCCACCCGATCAAAGATCTGTCGGGCTACGGTAACCGCATTGGTGCCTTCTTTTTTGGCAATCCCGATCGTGATCGCTGCCTGCTCGACAAAATCTTGCTCAGCCCTGGCCTTGGGATCCGGATACGGTTCTGTCACATCCCAATCCTGTCGCCACTGGATCCGAGAGTCTGTGGTGCGATTGGCAAAATCATCTACAACTGTTGCCACATCTCGCAAGTAGATCGGGCTGCGTCGCTGAGTTGGCCCCTGCTGACTAAAGCCAACAATCACATTGCCCACATCCTCAGCCGATTGCAGCAAATTGCCTCCATCAATGAATAAGCGCCGATCCCCCAGCGAGAGATCCCCAGCAGGTAAGCGGGCATTTTCTCCTTGTAGGCGTTGGGCAATTTGGGCAGGGGAGAGACGATAACTAGCCAATTGATCCGGATCGAGATCCACTCGGATGGCTCGCGGATGGCCTCCGGTGATCGTTAAGTTGCCTGTGTTGGGAATGCTGCGCAAATTTTCCAGCAGGTGCTCGCCGATCCGCCGCAGTTGGTTGTCGGTGTAGCCAGCTCCCGTGATCGTAAGCGTAACAATCGGGACATCATCCACCAGGATCGGTTTGACAAGATAGTTGGCTCCACGGGGAAGCAGATCTTGGTTGTTGTACAACTGATTCTGGAGCTTAAACAGGGAGTCTTCCCAGTCCTGGCCAACAAAGAATTGGACTGTGATTCGGGTGCCTGAGTCTTGGGAAGCCGAGAAAATATGCTCGACTCCGGTGAGCTCTCGGATCTTGGCCTCAAATGGATTGGTCAGAGTTTTCTCAACGACCTCAGCCGGTGCGCCGGGATAGGTCATGATCACATCGGCGGCAGGCACAATGATCTGAGGATTTTCTTCTTTGGGGGTGAAAAAGGCGGCTCCCAAACCAAAGATCGCCAGGGCTGCAATCAGAAGGATCGTGACCTGGGAGTCAATGAAGTAAGCGGTGATCTGACCAATCCAGCTACGGCGACGGGGTTCTGGAGCAGGAATGGGTGAGTCGAGGGAGTTAGGGGAGACTTCGGGATGGGTATGAGACATAGAGGATACTCTAGGCGATCGGATCAGCTAGCAGGGATCGTGCTGACCTCTAAAATATTACTATATACTCATAAAGATGAAAACAGGCAACCCTGATCGATCCTGAGGAGATGGGGATTGGGAAGAGGTAGATCGCATACCTCATAGACCCAGAAAACCACAGAGACATCATGTCACAGAAAAGACCAGAAACGAATCTAAATACGGAACTTTGACGGTGATCTAAGCTTTTTCGAGGATGCTACTCAATTTAGGTGGATCACAGTTTGATGCTATGTGCTTAAAATACAGGTGGTTTACACACCATCTCAAAACCGTAGTGTTTACACGAGGAGTTGTATCCATGAACGTGAATGCTTTAGTGAAGAGAGCCTTCTCCCTAGTTTTGGCTCTGATCCTGATCATGACAGCTGTTGTTGCATTTCCACCTGCAGCTTCAGCGGATGATCAAGTGGCGATGAGTGTTACTGAAGAACAAGTTGAGAGTGCAGATCAGGCAGCTTCCCCTGAACCTTCTCCTGTAAAACTCAACATCCAGCTGAAATTGGATCCCGCTACTGGCAAAGGTGAGGTTGAATCTGTGCAACTTGATCTGGAAACTCAATCCTCCTCCTGTGCGCCGCTGGGGTCGATATGTGTGCCAAGTTATAACTATTTCTGTTGCTCTGGCTTATCTTGTACTAGCCCATTGTGGGGTTACTGTTACGTGCCTAGAAACTGAGGTTAAACTGTCTTTGTGAACTTTGCAGAATTTGAGAATTGAGATTGTGACTATGGCAAACAGTTCCTCCTCCTTGCTGCTCTACGGACTCAGGCATAGCCTTTGTGTGACATTGTATAGTTTGGTGATGTCTTCACAGGGATATGCACAGGTTGCTGGAGATACCAGTGTCTCAACTCAGGTTTTTTCCTCCGATCAGCACAACTTTGTCGTCACGGGGGGGCAGGAGGTTGGAGGTAACCTTTTCCATAGCTTTCAAGAGTTTTCAGTACCCACACAGGGATCAGTTCATTTCGATCATAGTCCAGGGATTGAAATTATTTTAAGTCGTGTAAGTGGATCCTCTCCCTCCATGATTGATGGGGTGATCCAGACGAACGGCACTACTGATCTCTTCTTGTTGAACCCCAACGGGATTGTATTTGGATCTAATGCTCAACTCGACATTGGTGGATCGTTTATCGCCACCACGGCTGAGGAAATAATATTTGAGGATGGAACCTCTTTTAGTAGCCTGCCTGATCCGTCAAACGATACTTTGCTGACAGTAACGGCTCCAGTGGGAGTTCAATTTGGAACTTCTCCAGCTCCCATCGAGAACCGATCGAGTGCATCTGTTCTAGTCCCTGGGGATCCTTTTTCATTACCTTTTGGGCTTCAAGTTAGTGATAGTCATACCTTAGCTTTGATTGGTGGTGATATAATCTTTGAAGAAGGTGGAACTGCAACAATATCGGCTGGTAATCTTGAACTTGGAGCTGTTGATCAAGGAAGCTATGTAGGTCTAATTCAGACAGGAGATAGCTGGAGTTTGAATTATGATCTTGTTGACAAATTTCGGGACATTACCCTATCAAATTCAGCTATAGGTTCAGACTCTTTCTTTCAAGCTCAAGATACTCAAGATAGCAAATTCCGATTAGTTGGTAGACGGATCTTGATGTTGGATAGATCCTCAATTCAAGGGCCTTCTATTCCGATCATCTTGGACGCTGAGGAGTTAGTTCATCTTCAGGATCAAAGTGGAGTTTTTTCGTTCACGTTTTCAGATAGTCCGGCAGGAGATATTACGATCTCTGCACCAATTTTGATCTTAGAAGATAGCTCTACCATTAATTCAACGTCTCAGCCGTTTTCTGCGGGCCAAGGTGGTAACATTACTCTTGATATCTCTGACTCTTTAGAAGTCAAAAATTCTGCTGTCGTAAGCACCTCATTGGGCAGTGGTCAAGCTGGAAATATAGAGATCTCAACTGATCAGTTAGTTCTCCAAGACGGGGGATCAGTTAGTAGCTCAGCTGAAGGAGCAGGGACAGGTGGATCTATTCTCATTGACGCCCAAAGTAAGGTTGAGATCCGTGGTGAGGGGGAGTTTATCTCCTCATCTGAATCTTTTCTTGGCCCCAGCAGGATCGCTACCGAAACCATAGGTGCAGACGCTACCGGATCGGGTGGGTTGCTCCAGGTTATAACGGATCAACTGATCATTGCTGAAGGTGGGCTGATCACGGCATCTTCAAGGAATGGCAGTCTTGGTCAAGCAGGTCAGATTCGGATCGAGGCTAACCAAGTTGATATTTCAGGGTTTGATAGCTCCATTTCAGCAACTAGTGAGAGTCCGTCAGGAGCTGGTCAGCTCTCCATTCAAGTTGAGAATCTCTCCCTCAGTGAGGGAGGAACCATCGATGTGAGCAGTACGGGTAATGGAAATGCTGGCGATCTGATCATCAATGCTGCAACGATTGATCTGAAAGAGAGTGCTCAGATCCTTTCGATCACTACGGGTGGTCAAGGCAATATCGTGATCACAACTCAGGATCTACGGCTCGATCAGAGTGGGGTGAGAACTGATGCCAGCGGCGACGTTAATGGTGGAAATATCTCAATTGATGCAGGAACAATCGTACTTTTGAATGTCAGTGATATCACCGCCAATGCCGAAGGGGGGAATGGTGGCAATATTTCGATCACGACCGAAGGCTTATTTCAGTCTGACGATAGCGCGATCACAGCCACCTCTGAACAGGGTATTGATGGGGTCGTCACGATCATCGTTCCAGGCTCTGATCCGGGGGAAACCCTGATCCAGCTCTCCGCCACGCCTCAGGATGCTCCCTTTCCGGGTCAAGGTTGCCGACCGGGTCGTCTCGCGAATCGGTTTGTTGTGATCGGACGTGGAGGACTCGCACCCAGTCCCTATGATCTGCAAGGCCCTCAATCCTCCTGGCAAGATCTACGCCCTCTCGATCCAGAAATTCTGCAGATTGCGACTGCTGATCCCAGCGATCAACAAGAAACCCTCCCTTCTGATCCATCTCATCTTGCAACCACCGATCCAAGCTCAGATCCAGAGAGTCCGCTGATCGAAGCCCAAGGGTTTGGCCTCACCCCGGACGGAGAACTGATCTTAACGGCAGAAACGTCGAGGTTGGGGCTGGAGGAGAATGATACATGCGTATTTGTTCTTAGATAGGAGTCGCAGCCTGATCGATGCTGTCCGTTGGCCCTCTGTAACGAACTCTAGACATGGATGCTACCCATACAGCACTGGCTTCTGCTCCCGTGACTGGATCGCATCGTCTGAAGTAGAGTTGATCCTCAGGACTGGTTTGAGGAATCGTTGGTCTTGATCGGCCCAGATATTGGACAACGATTAAGCGAGTGTCCCCACCCTCAGTGAAGCGGGGTGGGGAGGGATAGC
>CAZONZ010000199.1:0-7548 GCA_964581005.1 uncultured bacterium | reverse complement strand
AGTCAAGCCGCATTGAGAGTTACGATAGCCCTCAACAAGATGAGCCAAGGCAATTTCTCCAATGCCAAAGGAGTAGGTAAGGGAGTCCAAGAATATCGCATCAACTTTGGCCTAGGATACCGGATCTATTTCGGGGTAGACGGCAAGATGATGGTGATCCTTCTGGCCGGAGGAACTAAAAAACTTCAGCAGCGAGATATTGAGCAAGCTCAAGTACGATGGCAAAACTACCGACAGCGAAAAGAGAGGGAATAGATCATGGCCTTAACAAGAAGTTTTAAAGAAACAGTCAAAGCCCGTGTGGATGCCGATCCAGAGTTTGGGATCCTCCTCTTAGAAGCAGCAGTCCAGCTCATGCTTGAGGGAGATCTGGATACAGGTAAGGTAGTATTGAGTGACTATATCAACTCCACAATTGGATTTGAGAACCTAGCGAAGGGAAGCGGAATTCCTGTCAAGAGCCTGTATGAAATGTTCGAGCCTGACGGGAGCCCTGAAGCTCGGAATCTCTTTGCTGTCGTAGCTTATTTAGAGCAAGAAGCAGGTTTACAGCTGCAAGTTTCAGCCGTAAAGCAATCCATTGGAACAGAACAAGAATTTAGAACACATTAGGCAGAGGATCTAAACCCCCTGCCCTATCCAGAATTCACTCAACTCAATCAGCTCGGATCGATACCTAGTCTAGACAACCCTCTAGCTGACTCCAACATGGGCCAGAACTGCCGGAACCGGATCCGGTGCACCCACAGGCTCGTAGACCGTCTTCACGTAGTCAGCCACCATCCGATCGGTGTTGAAGACCGGATTGAGCGTGCGAAGGGCTGATTTGACTCGTGCCAACCATTCCCGTGGGATCCCTTGCTCATCTCGGCGGTAGAACAACGGGATCACCTCGTTCTCTAGCAGCTCATAGAGAGAGGTGGCATCGATCATGTCCTGTTCAGCGGGATCAATGTCATCGATCTCTTGGCCGATCGCCCAGCCATTCGTGCCGTTGTAGCCTTCAGGCCACCAGCCATCCAACACGGAGAGATTCAACCCACCGTTGTAGCCAACCTTTTGACCTGAGGTTCCGGAAGCTTCCAAAGGCCGACGCGGATTGTTCAACCAGACATCGACCCCCTGCACCAAATTCCGAGCCACGTAGGCATCATAATTTTCGATATACGCAACTCGATTGGCCACACTCGGATGATTCGACCATTCCACGATCCGCTGGATCAATCGCTTACCCCCCTCATCGCGGGGATGGGCCTTGCCTGCAAACAAGATCTGAACAGGATACTGAGCGCTGCTGAAGATCCGTGTGATCCGTTCAAAATCCCGCAGGAGCAGATCCCCTCGTTTGTAGGTGCTAAACCGACGAGCAAACCCAATCGTCAGCACATTGGGATCCAAGAGTTGTCCAACCTGATGGATCCGATCAGGACTTTCACCCCGGCTGCGACGAGCTCGGAGGATCCGGTGGCGGGCAAAGGACACCAACCGCTCCCGTAGAGCATTCTTGCAATCCCAGAGTTCTTCATCCGGGATCTGATCCACTTTGGCCCACACTTCAGGATCATCAATGCGATCCATCCAACCGGGGCCTAAGTAGCGATCAAAAAGATTCCAGAACATGGGGGCGATCCAGGTGCGGGCATGGACCCCGTTGGTAATGGATCCGATCGGGACCTCAGCTTCAGACTTGGAAGGATAGAGGACTTGCCACATTTTGCGGGAGACTTGGCCGTGTAGCTTGCTGACGCCGTTGGCTGTACGGGCATAGCGCAGGGCCAGCACCGTCATATTGAACGGTTCCCAACTATCTCCAGTGCGGCGGGCTCCCAGCATGAGGAATTGCTCGCGGCTGAGTTTGAGCTTAGGCCAGTAGGCACTGAAGAAGGTATCCATTTCTTCTGGAATGAAGGCATCATGTCCAGCGGGCACAGGCGTATGGGTGGTGAAGACACATTTCTGACGCACGGTAGATTCTGCTGTCAGGAAAGGAACCCCTTGATCCAGTTGTTCCCGTAACAACTCCAGGGTTAAGAACGCCGCGTGACCTTCATTCATGTGGTAGACACACGGATCCAGTCCCAATTGCCGTAGCAAGCGAACCCCACCGATCCCCAACAAAAACTCTTGAGCTAGACGGGTATCCGTGCTACCGCCGTAGAGGTGAGCCGTGATCCAGCGATCAATCGGATCGTTTTCTTCCAGATCCGTGTCCAGCAGGTAGAGAGGGACACGACCCACATCAACTCGCCAAGCACGGGCTTTAACCAGACGTTGGCGGAAGGTCGTTTCGATGATCACAGGAGATCCGTCAGGACGAGTCACCAGATGCACAGGCAACTTGGAAAAATCAGAATCTTCGTAGAGTTCGCATTGCCAGCCACTGTGATCTAGCCGTTGTTGGAAGTAGCCCTGACGATAGAGGATCCCGACAGCCACCAAGGGGATTCCCAGATCGGAGGCAGACTTGAGGTGATCAGCAGCCAACATGCCTAAGCCACCAGAGTAGGTAGGCAGGGATTCATGCAGGCCATATTCGGCACAGAAATAGGCGATCGGCTTTTGCCAGTTGATCTCTTGCATATGGCGCTTAGCCCAGGTGTCTTCCGCCGCCATATAGTGTCGGAATGATTGCACCACCCGATCCATGGTGGATAGATAGTTGATATCGGTGGCCAGAGCCGCTAGCCGCAAATACGACACTTCTTCCAACATCCGGATCGGGTTGTGATTGCATTTTTCCCAATGAACCGGATCCATTTCACGAAAGAGGGTGAGGTGGTCTGGGTTCCAGGTCCACCAGTAATTACTCGCGATCTCGCACAACGGCCTCAACGCCTTGGGTACGGCAGGGCAAGATTCGGGTGAGCTCAGGATGGGAAGGGCTTGTACCATAACTCAGACAACCTATCGGTAACGGAATGAAAACAGATGATCGAGCGTCTTGCCGATCAGTCCAATGGCTTAGCCAAAAAGATAGTAGATCCAGTTAAATCAGGATCTTTAGCAATCGTCAGTAAATTCTGACACAGAGCTTTTGATCTTCAAGATTTCTATAGGATCGAAGATCGTCGTTTAGACTCTTTCGGATCTCTTAAGGTGAATGATGTGCTTGACATTTTTGCCGATCTATTGCTACTCACTAAGAAGAAAGTTCCTATACCAACAATAATGACTAACTATGCCAACCATGATGACTAAAAAATCCTGAACCAGCAAACTTAGCATTCTACTCATCAATAGGGATTGGGCTACAGACATTTATCGAAACGGGCAAAGACATAGCGATCCAATAGCATCAACCCCGACTTAATTCCACCGGAGCACCCAGACAAGAACCCGATCGGCAAATGACCGGCTGGAGCCTCTAGACCAAAAAATAGATCAGAATACGCAATCCACTCACCGGAACGATACCAACCCACTTTTGCTGCTAGCGTCACACTTTTCTTCTGGCTGGAGTGAAAGATCTGCTTTTGAACACTGAACCCAAATTGACCTTGACTGCAACGATGCCAGAGTTGGTTGATAATGACAAGATCCTGGCACGGGAAGCCTTGAATCGACTCAACTGAAAAATTACCCTCATACTCCCGCCCAGCGATCCGAAGCATCAGTATGGTGGTTAATTGGTTCGCCACTTCCCATTCACCCGCTAAGAGCCAGTCACGTAGAGATCCATAGCGACTATTGAGCGTTTGGGGGAGAGTCAAACTGACATGGCTTCCTGATTCTCCTGTCTTGAAGGCAGCATTGGAACCGAGCAAACTGACTTCAGGCTGGCGTTGAGCTGAATATGAGGTCGAACGATACGCTTGTTTTTGAGCTTGGACTCGATCTCGATCCATCCCAGCTTGGTGTTCAGGGGTAGATGCTTTCAAAAATGTATCCAGATCGATTAAGTCGTCGGTGGTAATGCCTTGGATGGGAACAAAGATCTGGGATTCCTCAGGGGTGGGCAGAGGCAGGATCGAGAGCCAATCCGGAACCGACTGAGATCGATCCTCAGCTCGCAGTTCCATCCCTTTGAAGATGGCCTCTTTGACCCGATCGCTGATCCGAGGATTGAGTTGCTGGGGATCATCGAGCAGTCGTCCCGTGACGCGCACAGGGGCACAGACAGGGATCTCTCCAGTCAACATAGTGTAGAGAGTTGCCGCTAAACCATAGACATCAATAAAGGATCCACGCCGTTGCCGACTGTCGTACTGCTCGATCGGGGCGTAGCCGTCGGTTCCGTAGGAGGTATGATGTTGGGTCAGATTGGGGACAAAGTCGCGGGCTAAGCCAAAATCGATCAGCACCGCCGAAGGCTTCCCTTCCCGCAGCAAGATGTTGCCCGGTTTGACATCTCGATGGAGTAAACCACTTTCGTGAACGGCGATCAGAGCTTCTCCGATCTGGCGAATGTAAAGGAGGGCTTCCGCTTCTGAGAGAATCCCTTCGCCTCGGAGTCGTTGTCGCATCGTTTCCCCAGCAACGTACTCCATGACAATGGACCATTGCCCCTGTTCTTGAATCACCTCTTCAACTTCAACAATATGAGGATGATGACATTTGGCTAACCGTAGCGCCTCATTGAGGAAGTCCTGTTCCAACTTGTCAAACTCACGATCCCGTCGCACAGCATCATTGAGGGTCTTGATCACAAATCGGCGAGCGTGGAGATTGCTCCAGACCAGGTAGGTGATCCCAAACCCCCCTTCCCCCAGAATTTTCTCAACCGTATATTGGCCATCCTGCAGCTTTTGCCCAACCGTCCAGCTCATGTTCGGGATCCTGCAACACTTTCCCTTATTGTGCCACAGCAATCTGATCGGGAACTAATATAGACGTATAACAAATGGATCTAGAAAATCAGACGTGGCCCAGAATTACGTACACCTCAAGCGATCGGGCTACGTCAAGCGCTATTGAAGAACAAGCGATGGGGGCACAAGTCCTAAGAGGAATCGCCATCGGAGATCATTTTGCTGCGCCATCTCCAGGATCGCTAGCCCTCCCCTGAGGAAAGACCATCGGAGATCATTTTGCTGCACTGTTTCCAGGATCGTTAGCGATCCCCTTTGGGCATGGCATATTCCTGTTGCAGACGTCGTAACTTGCGCAGGGCTCGCCGTTCGATCTGACGGACTCGTTCCCGTGAGAGTCCAATATGCTCACCGATCTCTCGTAGGGTTAATCCACTTGATCCATCTAAGCCATAGCGGGCAATGATCACCTGCCGCTCCCGATCACTCAGCTGTTGGACCAGCACCCGAACTTCCTCACAGTGGGCCATCCGATTCAGATGCTCAACCGGATCATTGTCTTCATCTTGGATAAAATGCTGGAGCTCTGTGCCGTCTTCGTCGCCAACCCCCATATTGAGGGATCGCATATCGGCCATGTGGCGAGTGATCAGATCACGGTAGTTATCACCAATATCAAGCGACTCAAACACCTCGTCTGCCTGAGGGCGTCCACCCTTCTCGGCTGAGAGCTCTCGATAACGCCGCTTGACCTGGGATACTTTCTCGTACATATGGGCAGGCAACCGGATCATGCGCCCCTTATTCTGAATACCCCGGTTCACACTCTGACGGATCCACCAGGTCGCATAGGTAGAAAATTTATAGCCCCGCGTCGGATCAAACTTTTCGACCGCTCGTGTGAGCCCAATGGTGCCTTCCTGAATCAGATCGAGAAAGGGGAGACCGCGATTGCGATAGCGCTTGGCGATCGAGACCACAAGCCGCAGGTTACACTCCACCATTCGCTTTTTGGCATGCTCTCCACTCCGAATGATCCGCTGTAGCTCTGAGACCGGCAGATCAAAACGAGTCGCCAATGCCTCCAAAGACTCACCCTCTTGCCGAGAGTCCTGGAATGACATCATTTGCTGGACCTGGTGGGCCAACTGTAGCTCTTCATCCGGGGAAAGCAGGGAATAGCGACCGATCGCCTTCAGGAAGCGACCTACCGCATCTTGTAGATCGGGGGTATCAGACATCGGCAGCTCCGAGCAGGATCAGGTGCGCTTGCTAGCATTTTATTCATACCAATTTTACGGCATTTCGTAAACCCTTAAATCGTCTTTATCCTGTTAAGGTCACCGAACTTTTTGGTTTTTTACGGATCAAGCCTCGACCCTTGACCACCATATGTGGCGTCTGAAGGAAAATCTTGACATATAAACCACTATCTGTATGGAGAGTATTTATGCTTATCGCGGTATGTATTCTATGACACTTAGCTTTTTGAGGGGGTACTCCTAAGCTTAGATCCTAATTTTTAGATCGGTTTGGATATGAGTCTCAGACATTTTGCTGCTTATTTGTATCAATCATCAAGCTAAACAAAATGCCCTGGATTGAATGCTCATCCAGGAGCCTCTTATCTCTGCCTATTTCGATCGGGTGAGAGGTGAAGATCTTCTGATCACGGCGATCCAGTAGGTGCTGCAGCTGGATCCCAATGGCTTCCTCCGAATTTCTGGAGGAGAGACCTATAAATCCTAGTCATAAACACTAGGCGTAGCCAAGTCAAGTGGCCACGCCCAGCTTAAACCCTAGATATGGTGTCTTCAGGGTCTGTTAACGTTTCTCAAGATTTTCTTAAGGACATTGGGCTTGAAAGGATGATCCGTACCTGGAGCCCAGATCAGGAGGCGTGATGAAAGTCCCTCAGGTTAGGAGGAAACAGTCCAACGCCCCAGTTGAAGGTGAGCGTGTGGTGAGCAGCAGGCTGAGCACTTGTGGAGATCTCTTCGGTAGGAGCTGTCTGCTCAAGCTCGGATCCTGCTTCAGGTTCAGGTTCAGATGCAGAGGGTTCAAGTTCAGTCTCTGGGGTTTGGATCGGCTCGCTTGCAGGTTCGGATCCTTCAGCTTCAGAGGCTTCGGGTGCTGCAGAGCTGGGTTGAGGGGCTTGAGCGTCCTCAGAGCTGGGTTGAGGGGCTTGAGCGTTTTCCAGATCAGGTGAAGAGGGGGGGTCAGGGCTAGGAGCAGCAGAGACTGGGGTGGGGCTGACTTCGGGAGTAGGCGTTGGCTCACCCTCAGAACCGTCTGCAGTGGATTCAGGGGTGGGGGTTGGCTCGGATTCAGCGACCTCTGGCGGAGTGGGCTCAGGCGCAGGGGGTAGATCCGATGCAGACACTTCCGGAGTTGGTTCGAGGGTGGCGGGAGATTCTGACTCAGATACGTCAGGGGACTCAGGCGCTGGAATTTCCTCAGGTAAAGGGATCGATTCCTCTGGTGATCCCTTTTCGGGTTCGGAGATTTCAGGTGATCTCTCTGGTTCGGAGATTGCAGGAGCTGGAGTTGCTTCGGAAGCTGGGGGTGCTGGAGGGGCTTCAGCTTCTAGGGTAGCCTCAGGGGTTGGGCTAGGAGTTGGAGTCGATGCAGGGATCGGGGCTGGAGCTTCCTCTGCGGTTCCGTCTGCTTCAGGTGGGCTGACGGATCCTGGGGCTAGCTCTTGGGGGATGGGTTGTGGGGCTGACTGAGGGCTCGGTTGAGATCGGGGTCTGGGGGTGCGGGCCGGTTTAGGCGTCCGGTTTGGTGCTGGAGTAGGAGG